>DATENM010000061.1 GCA_035275065.1 Blastocatellia bacterium | reverse complement strand
CGTCTGTTGCGCCGTGCGCCCGCCCGTGCGTTTGCAAGGTGCGCCGCGCCCGCGCCGCGCCGCTTGATTGAGACGCGGAGACATGGGGACACGGCGACGCGGCGAAGGAAGAGGATTGAGCTGAACCGCTCCTGTTTCTCCGTGTCTCCCCTTCGCCGCGTCGCCGTGTCACCGCTTCAGAGCTTGCGGTCGAGTTTCAGATTGATGACAGCCGCGTTCAACTCGGCTTGCAGCGAGGCGCGCTCGGCGGCGGCGGCTTTGCGCTCGTTCGCCAGTTGTTCGAGGCGCGACTCCTGCTCGCCGGCCTTCGCCACGTAGCGCGCGATGAGCTGGCGCGCTTCGCTCTCCTTGCTCAGCGCCTTGATGTTCTCACGCAAGCGCGCCTGATCGGCCGCGATCTCCGCCGCCTCGCGGTCGGCCGCCTGAACTCGCGCGTCAACGGCGGCGATCTTGCCTTTGATCTCGATGATGCGGTCGAGCGCCGCCCGCGTCGCGTCGTCAATATAACCATTCGCCACAAACAACTTGATGTCGTCGGCCGTCAGGTTGGTCAGCGCGTAGCTGTCCATCAGCGCGAGGCGCTCGGTCACCGGAAGCTCGACGGCTTGGCGCGGCGGCAGCTCGACGCGGAAGCGGTAGAACGAGGCGGTCGTCTCGTAGGGCTTCGCCGTGTCGTCCGACAGCTTCCACTTGTCGCGATAAGGATGCTCGACGAAGACCGTGCGCGGCCGGTCTGTCTGATTCGTCAGCGTGTAGACTTTCCTTTCGCTGCGGTAATAGTGCGCCTGCAACACGCCGTTGACGACGCGAACCATGAAGGCCGGCTGGCGGTCGCTCTTGTCGCGCGTGGTGACGAGCGTGCCGAGGTCGAGCGCGAACGAGATGAAGCGTTCCTCGCCGGGCTTGAGCCGTTCCATCAACGCCTCGCCGGCGTAGGCGTCGCCGTCGAGAACGGTCAGCGCGCCGCCTTCCAACGTCAGCGGCGAAGTATTCTTCAACCGCAGCCCGCCCATCGGCCGATCCTTGCGCGCGGCTTCGTTGTAGATCGAGACGCGCTCGCCTTCCATCTGAGTTTGCAGTATGGGGATGAGCGCCGAGCGGTCACGCAGGACGGTGACGGCCTGCTCGATACGGTACTCGAAGAGGTCGCCGACTTCGTTGCCTTTGGCGGCGGCCGTGACGCCCGACTCTTCTTCAGAGATGGCGTCACTCAAGCTGGTCTTCGGCGCGTCGGCCGGCGGGACCGGCCCACTGCCTGAGCCGACGCCGCTCCCGATGCCGCCGGCCACGCCGCCAGGAACACCTCCCGCGACGCCGCCGGCTCTGCCCGCCCTTAGCGAGCCGCCGCCCATGTTGTAGCCATGGCCTTCGGCCGGCTCGTACACCTGCGGCTCAAGTGAAAGGTCGTCGGGAATCTCCATCACGGGGCGGTGGCGGTAGAGCGGCTGCTGGAGCGGCTGAATGAACGACACGGGCGAGCCGCTGACCAGTGATAACTGCACGCTCGTCCAATCCTCTTCGCCGACGTTATCCACAATCGCCCAGCCTTGAAAGAACGGCTTGCCTTCGTTGTTCAGGACGACGCGATAAGTGGTCTTCCAGATCGGCGCGGCGACGGTGTAGCTGACGACCATCTCGCGCGCGCCGTCGCCGTCGCTGGTCACCGAGATCGTCTTGGCGTCGCGCCGTCTCGCGGAGGCCGTCGCGTTGGCGAACTCGTTAATGTCATGCCGCGCGCCTTCGTCGAGCAGCCGGATGGCGCGCACGTCGTTGAGGTCAAAGCTCGCTATCTCGCCGCTCTCCGACGCAACGACCAGCGTGCGAATGATGGCGGGCGGCTTGTTCGCGTCTATCTGCGTCTTGCGTTCTTCGACGGTGAGGATCGCGCCGCGCGCCGCGCGCGTCGCCGTCGTCACCTCGACGCGCGCGCCTTGCAGTTGCTTGAGCACAGCGACCAGACCGCCGTCTTTATTGCCCTCGCCGTCGGCGTCGCTGTTGGCGTCGAGCGAGAAGGGAATCTCTTGCAGGCGCGACGATGGCGGCGCGGACGAATTGTAGCTGACCGCGCCGATGCGGCCTTTGCCCAGGTCGAGCACGAGCAGCGACTTCAGCACATCATCAACCTGTGACTGCTTGAATGGCAGGTTGATCTCGGCGTGACCGGCCACGGGGCCGCGCCGCTCGACGTAGGCGACGCCGTTGCTGTAGAGGATGACGCGGTGAATCGGCAGCGTCCGTGCCGGCGGCGCGGGCGTTGAAGCGAATTGAGCGGGCGGCGGGTTCGGCACACGCCGCGCCGCGCGGGTCTGCGCCGCAAGCGGCTCGGCCATCAGGAGCAGGGCAGTACACAGGGCGATAAGTTTCATTCGATTCCTCGGAAACAGTTTTGCGCGGTGGCTGAAACCATTAACGGGAACGGCGTGCCGCAAGCTTTTTGCAGCCGCGCCGCCCCCGTTTAATGACCGCTTCAGGATTTGACACCGCCCGCGCGCGAACGGTTCCGGGAATCTGTGCTTCAGAACTTGTAGACCACGTCGAACTGCATGCGGTTGAGGTAGCGATCAAATGGTGAAGTCACAACAACCTTGTTGGCGCGCTGTGAGAAGAGCCCCGTCCATTGCAGCGTCACGCCGCCCGCGATCTGATAGGCGGCCGTCGGCATGTGGACGCGGCTGTTCGAGGCGAGGATGTCGCTGAAGTTGAACGGCACCAGCACGGCGTCCTGCTCAATGCGCGTGAAGGCGTAACTGAACAACCAGTCGCCTTTCTCTTTCAACTGACCGACCTGGCCGCCGAGCCAGAAGCCGTCCTTCTCGTCGCTCACGCGGCCCGTGGCGTTGTGAACGTAGTCGAAGACGAAGCTGACGGGGAATCGCCCGGTCGCCTGCCATGTGAGGTTGCCGAGAACGTCTACGAGGTTGAAGCCGGCGAGAAAGCCGACGGGCTGCCCCGCGGCGTTGCGAACGAGGCGGTTGGTCGTGCCGAGCGCGCCGTTTTGATTGCCGGTGAAGCCAGCGCCATTGGTGATGCCGCCATTCACCTGCGTGGCCAGCGCGCCGAGCCCCGTGACCACCTGATCCGCATGGTTCCAGTCGTAATAAGCGACATTCGCGTTGGCCGACACTTTGGATGAAAACTGCCAGTCAGTCTGCACCTGTCCGCCATACAGCACGCCGTCTTTGCCGGCAGCCACTTCATTGAACGGCAACTCGAAGGCGACCAGCTTCACCTGTCTGAGCGGCGAGTGGCTCTTGAAGTAGAGCGCTTCGGACGCGCCTTCGACGTTGACATCGTCGTCCCAGACCATCTGCGTGCGGCGGAAAGTCGGCTCGAACTTGCCGGCGACAAGCTGCACGCCGACCTGATCGCCTCTTGAGTCATAGCGAATGAAGGCGCGTTCCAGCGCGAAGGGCTTGCGCTCGTAGAAATCCGTGAGCGTCTGGTTGCTGCTGATCGGGTCGGTGAAGATGCCTGTGGCGAGCTTCAGGCCCCAATCGAAATTCTTATTGATTGTGCCGTCGAGCGCCAGTCGGGCGCGCACCCGCAGGCGGTTGCGATCTGGCGGCGTCAGCAGCGCGTCGAAGCCCTGGTTGCGGAACGCTTCATAACGAAAACGGAGGTCGCCGCTCATGCGCAGCGCGCCGAACCGCTTGTAAAGCTCATCCACGTGCTTCTGCGTCTGGTCGGCGGTTTCGTTTTTACCGGCTGCCGGCGCTTGCGTTGCCAGAGCGGCTGCCGGCGCGGCGGTCATTGATGCGGGCCGCGCGGTCGGGCTCTCGACGTCATGTTTTTCGACGAGGGCGCGCAGCTGCTGGATTTCGCGCTGCTGCTGCTCGATGAGCTGTTCGAGGGCGCGCACACGGTCTTCGACCGAAGGCGTTTTAGCGGTGCTAGAGGCGTCATTTTTAGCGGCGCTGGTCGTGTCACTCGCGGGGACGGCGCTCTTGTCGTCGCTGGCCGGCGCGGCGCTGGCGGCGCGCACACTCAGCGCGGCGAGCAGGGCGAGCAGAAGCGCAAGGCTATGGACGGTCAACTTGATCTTCATGATGCATCCTCCTGGGGAGCGGTGTTGGATTCGCCTGTCGTCATCATTGGGGAGACCCGTCTAAGGCATATCATTGTGATTGGAACGGAAGCATGAGTATATCCAGGCATCGTGACGGAATTGTAACATCAAGGTTACAACTTGGTTAAATGACGCCCGGGGCCGGCGAAACAAACCGTTGACTATGGACGGCACGCCGCTTATATTCGCCGTGAATGAGGTAAGTGTCATGGGACAGGAGCGCAGAAGAGCATGGCGTAGCGGCTTGGTGCTAGACGTCTGGTACGAGGGCGAAGGCGTGCTCGGCGAAACGCGCATTTCCGATCTCAGCGTCAGCGGCGCTTACATCGAGACGCGGACGCCGCTGTCGGCCGGCACGATCTTCAAGCTGATCTTTGCGCTGCCCGACAGCCAGGTGATCGAAACCGAAGCGACCGTCATGCACAGCCATCGGGGCAGCGGCATGGGCGTCCAGTTCAACGCCCTCTCGCCGGAGCAGACCAACCACATCCGCCAGTTCATCCGCGCCTGAGCGCCCGGTCACACCGTGCGGGCTTGCGCTCGCGTCAATCCACAAGCAGACTCTGGTTTATGATAGAAAGCGCGCAACAGCAACGCGTGATCGTCACCGGCGCGTCGAGCGGCATCGGACGCGCGACGGCACAGCGATTCTTGAACAACCATGCCCGTGTCGCGCTCATCGGGCGACGAGCCGACGCCTTGCGCGAAGCGGCAACCGAAGCGGCGATGCAGTCCGGCGCGGCCTTGATGATTACCGCCGACCTTGCCGACGAAGCCGAGAGCGCGGCGGCCTTCGCGCAGGCGGTCGCCAGCCTGGGCGGGCTCGACGTGCTGGTCAATGCCGCCGGCATTCTGAAATCCGGGCGCATCGAAACGACACCGCTCCGGCTCTGGGACGAGATGCTGAACATCAACCTGCGCTCGATCTTTCAACTGATGCAACTGGCGGTGCCGCATCTGGAAGCGACGCGCGGCAATATCGTCAACGTGTCGAGCGTCACCGGGCTGCGGTCGTTTCCGGGCGTGCTCGCCTACTGCGTCAGCAAAGCCGGCGTCGATCAGCTGACGCGCTGCGCGGCGCTTGAGCTGGCCGCGAAAGGCATTCGCGTCAACGCCGTCAACCCCGGCGTCGTCGTCACGGGGCTGCACCGCTCAGGCGGCATGGAAGATGACGCGTACGCCGTTTTCCTAGAACACAGCAAGACGACACACCCGCTGGGCCGTGTCGGCGATGCCGAGGAGGTTGCCGAGCTGATCGCTTTCCTGGCTTCGGACAAAGCCGCATGGATCACCGGCGAAACCATCAGCATCGACGGCGGTCGCGCTCTGACTTGCGCGAGATGAGGGAAATGAGGAATGAGGAACGATGAACGATGAGCTCGGGAGGGAAGGGAGGCCGGACTATCTAAATTAATCCGGCTCCAGCCCGCAATTCATCGTTCCTCATTCCTCATTCATCATTCTCTTTGGTCGTGTATAATGTTTGCGGATTGTGAAATCTAGCTAACAGCAGAGGAGATCGAAGTGAAACGGTTCAAACTGATTATTGCAGCCAGCTTCGTCGTCGCGATTGTGTCGGCGGTGGTCACTCAATCATTCGCTTATCCGCCGTTTTTGGCCAAGGCCAAGAAGTTCGGCGCCAAGGATTGCACCTTCTGCCACGTCGCGCCGGAAGGCGGCGCTCCGTGGAATGCGCGCGGCCAGTGGCTCATCAAAGAGAAAGAGCGGCGCGGCGCCGATTCTATCGACGTCGAATGGCTTGCCGAATATAAGGAAGGCAGCGGCGACGTGAAGAAGCCTGCCGAAGTGAAGCCCGCCGAGACCCGGCCCGCCGAAACCCCGACGAAAGCCATCAAAGTTGACACGAAAGTGCTGGACACCTACACCGGCCAGTATGAAGCGCCCTTCGGCGTGCTGACGATCAGCCGCGACGGCGACAAGCTCTTCGGCGCGCCCGAAGGTCAGGAGAAAGCCGAGCTGGTTGCCATCTCTGAAACCGAATTCGACGTGCCGAGCGTCGGCGTCAAAGTGAAGTTCGTCAAGGACGACAGCGGCAAGGTCACCCACATGGTTTTGAACCACGACGGCGAAGAGATTCAGGCCAAGAAGATCAAGTAACTGCCGGTAAGCGTCTCCACATTTGCGGCCCGAAAAAAAAGGCGAGCGTCATGGTTAGTGACGCTCGCCTTTTCGCTAGAGTGGTTTTCGATTGTGTTTGCCATGTGGCGCAATCTAACAGATTGCGCCACTCTAGATGTAATCCAGACCTCACTCGTGCCTGAGGGCGATGATCGGATCAACTTTGGTGGCGCGGCGCGCAGGGATGTAGCAGGTCAGCAACGCCACGGCGGCTAAGACCACGGCGACCCCTCCCAGGACCATCGGGTCGGTGGCGCTGACGCTGAACAACAAGCTCTTGAGCAACCACGTCGCCAGCAACGCGCCGCCCATGCCAATCGTCAGTCCGAGCCCCGACAATATCAATCCCTGTTTGAGGATCAAGGCGCGCACCTGTCCCGGCTGCGCCCCCAAGGCCATGCGGATGCCGATCTCCTGCGTGCGCTGCGTCACCGCATAGTTCATCACGCCGAAGATGCCGACGACCGTGAGCGCCATAGCGATGGCGGCGAACAATCCGAACAGCGACATGTTGAAGCGATTGGCGGCGACCGATTCGGCAATGATCGTGTCCATCGTCTTGACGTTGGCGACCGGCAGCCGCGGGTTGATGCCGGCGATCACGGCGCGCGCCGATTCCGCTAAGGTTGCGGGCTCAAGCTGTGTGCGCAGGATGAAGCTCATCGTCCGCCCGAAGCCGAGGCCCAGGAAAGGCGTCTGCGTCACCGGCTGATAAATCTGCATGCCGGTCTCGCCGGCCAGGGTCGTATGCTTGACGTTGCCGACGACGCCGACGACCGTCGCGTAATCGGGCGTATCGCCGGGCAGCGGCACGCCGACCGTCAGGCGCTTGCCAACCGCGTCTTCACCCGGCCACATCAGCTCGGCCATATTCTGATTGACCGTCACCACCTGAAGGCTGTTTTCCTTGTCGGCGTCGGTGAAGGTGCGGCCTCTGATGAGCGGGATGTTCATGGTCGCAAAGTAGTCGCCGGTGACGATGCGATAGCTGGCGATGGGGGCGTCGGCAGGCGTCGGCAGCGGGCGGCCTTCGACCGAAAAGATGAACTGCGGGCCGCCGCCGGCCAGCGGCACGTTCGAGATGCCCGACGCCGCAATCACTCCGGGCAGCGCCCCGAGCCGCTCGCCGGCATCGCGGTAAAAGCCGAGAACGTCGGCGGGCCTGGCGTACTGCGCCGGCGGCAGGGTGACCTGCATGGTCAGCAGGTGCTGTTGATTGAAGCCCATGTTGACGCGCTGAAGCTGCGAGAAGCTCTTGATCAACAGCCCGGCGCAGACCAGCAGCATGAAGGCGAAAGCCATCTGCACGACGACCAGTGTCGAGCGCAAGCGGCGACCGCGCCCGTGGCCCGCCACCGATTTGCCGCTCTCTTTCAGCGTCTCGTTGACGTTGGCCCGCGAAGATTGCCATGCCGGCACCAGCCCGAACAAAATCCCCGCGGCTAACGATGCCAGCACGGCAAAGCCGAGGACGCGGCCATCAACGCCGATCTCGCCCGAGCGCGGAATGCCCTGCGGGTTGAGGCTGATTAAAGCCTGCGTGCTCCACAGCGCAATCAGCATGCCGACGGCGCCGCCGATCAGCGAAATTAACACGCTTTCCGTAAGCACCTGGCGGATCAGACGCCCACGCGTCGCGCCCATCGCCAGTCGAATCGCGATCTCTTTCTCGCGCGAGGCGGCTCTCGCAAGCAAGAGGTTGGCGACGTTAGCGCAGGCGATCAACAGCACGCAGCCGACCGCCGCCAGCAGCACCAGCAGCGCCCAGCGAATGTTGAAGGTCACGAGGTTCTGGTAAGGGATCAGCGCCACGCCCCAGCCGGTGTTCGATTCGGGATACTGTTCGATCAACCGTTGGGCGATGGTCGACATCTCGGTCTGCGCTTGCTCCTGGGTGACGCCAGCCGCTAGCCGGCCCACGACTTGAATGTTATGCAGATTACGGTCGGCGTTCTGGTAGCTGATGCCGAGCGGCATCCAGAATTCGATGTTGGGCCGGTAATCGTTCGGCATGATGCCGATGACCGTGACGCCCTGGCCGTTGATGGGGATGGTCTGCCCGACGATCCCCGCGTCGCCGCCGAAGCGCCGCCGCCACAGGCCCTCGGACAAGAGGATCACCGGCACGCCGCCGGGCCGGTCTTCTTCGGCGGTGAAGGTGCGCCCGGCGAGCGGCGCGATGCCGAGCGTCGTGAAGTAATCCCAGGTCGCCTTTTCGCCCTGAATCCTTTCAGGCTGATCGCTGCTCGTCAGGTTCGCGATGAACGCCTGGCGGGCGCTCAGGGTCTCGAACGATTGATTCTGCTCTTTCCAGTCGCGGTAGTTGAGCGTCGAAGAGCCGACGCCGGGCGGCGGGAACTTGGCGTTGGTTTCCATGGCGAAGACCAGGCGGTCGGGGTCTTTGAAAGGCAGCGATTTCAACAGCACGCCATTGACGACGCTGAACAGCGCCGTGTTGGCGCCGATGCCTAACGCCATTGTAATCACGGCCACAATTGTGAAGCCGGGGTTCTTGACGAGCATTCGTATGCCGAAGCGCAAGTCTTGCAACAAGGTCTCCATCAGGGCCTCCGGGTAAGGGACGGGGTGAGGGCACCAGAATCGGGTCTGATTCTCGACAGCTATTCTAAACCAATGCGGTTGGCGCGGACAATTCCGCGGGCGAGCCGTTCACCGAAAGCCGGCTTGCGGCTTGAACTGCTTGACTTGGATTTTCGCAGCGCCTATGATGGCAGCCGGCCGCGAGAACATCCCTAATCTCCGGCCCGTGCCGCAGTAAAGTCGCCCAGTGCGCGACCATCGCCGTAGCGTAGACGCTTGCAAAGAGCAACGAGTCTCAGGGGGCAACCAGCCATGATGAACGCGAGCAAATCCGCTGTCAGCGCCTCGGCCATCAACACCGTGCGATCAACGACTCACTGGCGAATTGCGCTCAGCCTGTTGCTGACCCTGGCCGTCGCCAGCACCTTCACGCTGCGCTCGTTTGCGGCGCGTCCGGCGGTGGCGCAAGCGACTGTCGAAAGCACCGCCCCCCATTCTGCCGCCCGCACGGAAGTGACAGCACCTTTCGGCGTGCTGGTCGGCAGAGGCGCGATCATCGTTAACGACAATCGCGCCAGGTCGGGCGACACGGTTGTCGAAGGCAGCACGATTGTCACTGGCCCCGACGCCTATGGCTGGATCGATGCGGGCGCGGCGGGCCGCGTCGAGCTATACCCGAACATGACGACGACGCTATTGCTGCCGCGCGGCGAAACGGAGGCGCAGGCGGGTCAGACCAAGCGCACGATCAAGCCGGTCGGCTCCGGCCCGAACATCAGCGTGAAAGCCGGCAACGCCTTACAGCTTCAGGTGCAGGTGACGGACGAAAACGACAAGCCGGTGCGCGACGAAGTGGTCACCTTTACACTCGACAACCCCGCGGGCGGCACCCTGAGCACTGCTACCGTGGCGACGGATGCCAACGGTATTGCCACCACGACGTTCACCGCCGGCCCGACGACCGGCTCGACAGGGATTACGGCGAGCGTGCCGGGCGCGACTTTCACTTATAAGGCGACCATTCGCGCCGGGCTGGGATTGTTGTTGTTATTGCTGATCGGCACCGCCGCCGTCGGCACCATTGTTACCGTCGTCGTCGTAAAGAATGCCGGGGAAGATAATCCTGTGTCGGCTAGCCGCCCATAACGGCGGGCCCTTGCGCCCGGCCCTTGCTCCTTCCGCTCGACCATGTTGAAATAACTTATGCCCTCGGGGCTTATACCTGAGCGGCCCGTCGTCGTTGACTGCTCGACGAGAGCCTTCCTCTCAACTTTCCTCGAAGGTGTTAATTAAAGGAGACTGAGTGGTGGCTCGAAAAATCGAACAAGGCCGGGTGTCGGAGAATCATCAATTGCAGAAGCTTCGCTCGCTTAGTCTCACCCTCTCTATCGGCATGCTCTTATTATTGGCCGCCTGCTTTGTCGGCTGGCAGGCCCGAGCCGGCACGGTTGACGCCGCGCAGCATCAAGATGAGGCTCGCGCGCTCGAAGCCGGCAAGCCCGTAGACCAGCAGCTCGCCGGCGGCCAGGCGCATGTTTATCAGGTCACGCTCGCCGCCGGCCAATACCTGCACGTTCTGGTCGAGCAGCAAGGCGTGGACGTGCTGGTGAAGGTGAGCGGGCCGGACGGCAAGCCACTGCTCGAAGTCGACCGCCCCATCGGGCCGCAAGGCCAGGAGCCTGTGTCGCTGGTCGCGACGGTTGCCGGCGCTTACAAGCTGGAGGTGCGCGCTGCGGAAAAGGGCGCGCCCGCCGGGCGCTATCAAATACGTGTCGCCGAGCTGCGCGCCGCGACCGCGCAGGACGCCGACCGCATCAGTGCCGAGCGCGCTTTCCTTGAAGGCGAGAAGCTCCAGGCCGAAGCGACCGCGGATACGCTGGCGCAAGCCATCAAGAAATACGACGAGGCGCTGCGGCTGTGGCGCAGCCTCGGCGAGCGCCCGCGGCAAGCCGACACGCTTTATTACCTCGGCTCGATTTATGAGTCGCAGGGCAATCGGCAAAAAGCGATTGACGCGTATTACACGCCGGCCCTCGCCCTCGCGCGCGAGCTTCATGACCAGGCGAAAGAGGGCGATTTGCTGACCAACATCGGCAAGGCACTCGACGAGCTGGGCGAGAAGCAGAAGGCGCTCGGTTATTACGAGCAGTCGCTGGCGCTCTACCGCACGCTGAAATCGGCCAGCGGCGAGGCGACGACGCTCAACAACATCGGCAAAGTTTATGACGACCTCGGCCAAAAAGAGAAGGCGCTGGAGCTTTACAACCGCGCCCTGCCGATCTTTCAAACGCTCAAGGACCGCAACAGCGAAGCCGTGACGCTCAACAACATCGGCGGCGTCTATGACGCCAAGTACGATTCAAAAGACGAGCATCAGCGGGCGCTCGACTTTTACAACCGCGCCCTGCCGCTATTCCAGGCCGCCCAGGATCAGGGCGGCGAAGCGACGGTGCTGAACAACCTCGGCAAGTACTACGACGACGCCGGCGACAAAGAGAAGGCGTTCGGTTTTTACGAGCGCGCGCTGAAGCTCTATCGCGCCCTCGGCGACCGCCCGCGCGAAGGCAACACGCTGTCGAATATCGGCGGCCTCTATGACGCCTGGGACAAGCGCCAGGAGGCGATAGACACCTACGGTCGCGCGCTGGTCATCAGCCAGGAGGTTGGCGACCGCCGGGTCACCGTTTATACGCTCGCCAAGCAGGGCCGGCTCTATGACCGCATGGCCGACGACGAGCTTGCGAAATGCGAAGAGGCCGCCAACGACAAGGCGAAGGCCGACGAGTGCCAGAAGCGCGGGCTGGCCTACAAGGCGAAGGCCCTTGAGTATTACAACCAGGCGCTGCCGATCACACGGGCGCTCAGTGACCGGCTGGTCGAGGCCTACACGCTGACCAACATCGGCAAGATTTATGACGACATGGGCGATAACCGCAAGGGGCTGGACTATTACAGTCAGGCGCTGCCGCTGCACCTTGCCTTGAACGACGACCCTGGCGAAGCCTTCACGCGTTATCACATCGCCCGCGTGCAGCGCGACCTCGGCAACCTGACAGAGGCGCGCAGTCAGATCGTCGCCGCCGTCAACATCGTCGAGCTGCTGCGCACGATGTACGAAAGCCATCAGCAGTTGCGCGCCCTCTACTTCGCGGCGGTGCAGAACTACTACGAGCTTTACATAGACCTGCTCATGCAACTGCACAAGCAGCGGCCCTCGGAAGGCAACGACCTGAAGGCATTACAAATCAGCGAGCGGGCGCGAGCGCGCAGCCTGCTCGAATCTCTGGCCGAAGCGGGGGCGAAGATTCAGCGCGGCGCCGACCCGGCGCTATTGGAGCGCCAGCAGCTTATCCAGCAGCAGATTCGCGGCAAGACCGAGCGCCAGTTGCGCCTGCTCGCCGGTAGCTACACCGAAGCGCAGGCGGCGGCGATCAAGGCAGAAATCAACGGCTTGAAGGAGGCTTACCAGCGGGTCGAAGCCGAGATGCGCGCCCGAAGCCCGCACTACGCGGCGCTGACGCAGCCGCAGCCGCTGTCAGCCGCAGAGATTCAACAACAGGCGGTCAACAAGGATTCGTTGCTGCTTGAGTTCTCGCTAGGCCGGCTGCGCAGTTACCTGTGGGCGGTGACGCCGACCTCTGTCGAGAGCTTCGAGCTGCCGCCGCGCCGGATTATCCAGGCAGCGGCGCGAAAGTATTACGAGTTACTCGCGGGCATCACGCCGGCAAATGGCGCGGCGGCGGATCGCGGGCTGAGCGTCAACAGTCCAGAGATCCGCAACCCGGAGTTGACGCAGGCGGCAGCGGCGCTCAGTCAGTTGTTGCTGACGCCGGTTGCAGGCGAGCTGGAAAAGAAACGCCTCTTGATCGTCGCCGACGGTGTCTTACAATACATACCGTTTGCGGCCTTGCCGGCGCCGCAGGCGATAGCGGCAGGCGGTCGCTCGCCTGCCGGCGACAAGGGCCAGCCGACCGCTGATCTGCCGCCGCTGGTCGTTGACCACGAGATCGTCTATCTGCCGTCGGCTTCGACGCTGGCCGTGCTGCGCAAAGAACTGGCCGGACGTAAGCCGGCGCCGCGATCCGTCGCGGCCATTGCCGACCCGGTCTTCGATCCGAATGACGAGCGCGTCAGCGCCGCTGCGGGGCGGGCGGCCTCTCGCTCGCAACCGGCGGCGAGCAATCAGCGCGCCCTGACGGTCAAAGTCCAGAAGGCGGCGAGCGGCACGGGCTGGGAGGTTGAAGGCGGCCTGATGATTCCGCGTTTGCCGGGGACGCGCAAAGAGGCCGAGAAGATTCTGGCCTTCGACCAGCCAGGGCAGAGCCTACAGGCGCTCGACTTCAAGGCGAGCGTGGCGACCGTCAGCAGCCCCGACTTGAGCCAGTATAAATACATCCATCTGGCGACGCATGGTTTCTTAAACAGCGTTGACCCCGAGTTGTCGGGCCTTGTGCTATCGCTGGTAGACGAGAAGGGCCAGCCGCAGAATGGCTTCTTGCTGGTCAATGATGTTTACAACTTGAACCTGCCCGCCGAGATGGTTGTGCTCAGCGCCTGCAAGACCGGGCTGGGCCGCGAGGTCAAAGGCGAAGGCATTATCGGGCTGACGCGCGGGCTGATGTACGCCGGGGCGGCGCGCGTCGTCGTCAGCCTGTGGGACGTCGACGACGAGGCGACGGCACAATTGATGACTGGTTTCTACAAAGGGGTGTTGAAGGACGGGCTACAGCCAGCGGCGGCATTGCGGGCGGCTCAGGTCGAGATGTGGAAACAGAAACGCTATCAATCGCCTTCCTACTGGGCGGCGTTCATCCTACAGGGTGAATGGCAGTGAGCGGCGATTGGGTTAAGAATTACTTTTCCTGCTGGCCTTGTGGTTGCGGCGCGGTTCGACCAATTCGCGAATGGCCTGCAAGAGCAGGTCGGGATCGGCCGGCTTGGTGATGTATCGCTGGGCGCCGACATTCAGCGCCTCCTGAATATCGCTCTCATAGGCTGCCGCCGAGTGAAACAAGACCGGCGTGTCGGTATCGAAAGCCCGAATATAACGGCAGAGCATCACCCCTGACCCTTCGGCCAACCAGTTATCGATCATGATCAGGTCGAGGTCGCGTTGTAAGGCGATGGTCAGCCCGTCGCCGACGCCGCGAGCGGGAACGGCCTCGTAGCCCTCCAGCGCGACCAGCATGCAGAGAAAGTCCCGGCTATCCGTGTCATCTTCGATGATGAGAATGCGTGGGACCCTGGTTGTCATCCGCCGTCCTGCTTTCTACACCGCTAGCCAATAATCTGAGCTTAGCAGCCTAATTTCCTCGCGATTTTGATAAGGGTCTGGGGAGTGCAGGCAGATTCTATCATCAGAAAAGGGGAAGTCAATCAGGAGATTCCCTGAAGGCGACGCCTCGATGAAAGGAATGGCCAGAGCCAACTTTGAAGGTATCCAGCCACCCCGCGGGGTGGGTTTTTGTTGTGCGCCGTGAGTCACCTCTGCTTATTGTCGAAAGGCGCTATGGCCGCATGTTAGTATTCACGCGCAAGCAGAGGAGGTTCGTTTGCCAACGTCCGCCGAGCAAACCGATTTGATGATCGAAGACCAATCAGAAGCGATCACGTCGCGGCAGGTGCTGTTGGCCCTGGCGGGCCTATTTGTTTTGAATCTGCTGCTGCGGGTCTTTTACCTGCGTTACGATTTCGTCAATGGCGATGAAGGCGTGCGGGCGCTGACGGCGACGCGGCTGCTCGATGGCGCGCGCCTCTACGCCGACGTGGTGACGGACAAGCCGCCCGGCGCGACGCTCTTTTATGCGGCGGTCTTTGCGCTCGCCGGGCGCAGCATGAAAGCCGTGCATGTGGCGGCGGCGCTCTGGAATTTCGCGACGGCGATGGTGGTATATCTCACCACCGCGCGCGCTCACGGCAAACGCACGGGGCTGTGGGCAGCGCTGCTGTTCGTCTACTTCACGACAAACTACTTCACTCAGGACACGATGGCAGCAAACACCGAACTGCTGCTGGCGCTGCCCTATGCGGCGGCCTTCGCTTGCTTCGTGCGCGGCACCGGCATGGCGGATAAGCAATCAAGGACGCGGCGCGGTCTCTTGCTCGTCGGTGCGGGCGTGATGACCGGGCTGGCCGCGATGTTCAAGCAGACAGGGGTTCTCAACCTGTTATTCTTCGGCCTCTGCGAGCTGGTCTTTGCTTATCGTGCTCGGCACGACTTTCAAACGGTGGCGGCGTGGCTTCGGGCTCCGGGCAAGCGGTTGCTGATACGACTGTCGCTTGTCGCCATCGGTTTTCTGCTGGTCATCGCTGTATTCGTCGCGTGGCTCGCTTCCATGCATGCGCTCGCCGATTTCTGGCGCAATGGCGTCGAGATCAATATGTTCTACATCGATTCCGAGCCGGCGAGCTTATCGTTGCGCTTCGCCATCGGGCGCGGCATGGGCTATGTGCTGTTCAACTTCGCCCTATGGTCATTGGCCGCCTGGACGGTCATTCGCTCGATTCGAGCGGCGCGGCAGGCTGCCTTTAATCTAACCGTGGCGTTGTGGTGCGCGGTGTCGCTCATCAGCGTCGTAATCAGCGGGCGATTCTTTGGCCATTATTTCATCACGGCGCTGCCGGCCCTGGCCATGCTCGCCGCGCCGAGCGTTCCGTTGTTGGGCAAGCTGTTGCGTGATCCAGCCTACAAACGCCGCGCGCGGGCGGCGCTGGCTATCCTTGTCATCTTTTTCGCCGTCGGCCTGATCCGCTCGCACCATCGCACAGTGGTGCTGGCTTACGAAACCGTCACCGGCCGTCGCACATCCTGGAGCGCCGACTGGGGCATGACCAAACGTCAGGATGAAGCCGCGGTGATTGCCGCGACGTTGCGAGACCGCTTGCAGCCGGGCGAGCCGCTTTACATCTGGGGTTACGCTCACGATGTGTACTGGCAGACCGGCTGCCGCCCGGCGGCGCGTTACCTGACGCCTTATTACATCGATGGCCGCTTCAGCGATGCCGAAGCGATTGCGGCGCAACCGAACGCGCCGTTCTGGCAGGAGGCGCGCGCCAATTTGATTGAAGACCTGAAGCGCGCCCGCCCGCGCCTCATCCTCGACATCAAAGGCGATATGGACGACTTGCCTTACGCGGACATCACCGGGTTTCTGAAAGCGAACTATGAAGACGTTGGCGCGGTCGGCCCTGACCCGAATCGTCCCTTCCGTGTCCTGCGGCTCAAATAGCGGAATGTTGCTTTAGTCACTTTCACCGCCTGCCTGCTCAATGACCGAGCGATTAGGGTTGACCAGCGCCCACATGATCACGCCCCACGCCAGCACGCCGGCAGTGATGTAGAAAGGGACCGTCCACGACGCCAGCTTCTCGACCGCGTAGCCGACGACCACCGGCGCAAGCGTGCCGCCGATGTTGCCCGTCATGTTCATAAAGCCGGTGACGACGCCGGCATTGCGCCGCCCGACATCCAGGCAGGTAGACCATGCCGGAGGGCTGCTCAACATCTGGCAGAAACATGCCACCGTGATCAACGAGGCAGCGGCGAGGCGATCTTCGCTCAGCGCCACGGCTACGAGCGCGACGGCGCTGCTGAGAAAGCCGAAGCCGCCGAGCAGACAGCGCCCGATCTTCAGGCTGCCGGTGCGCCGCGACAGATAATCGGTCAGCACGCCGCCCAGCCACACGCCGCCGGCGCCCGCCAGAAAGGGCAATGCGGAAAACAAGCCGGCGTAGGCTTCCGAGAAGCCGCGCGCCTTGAGCAAGTAGGTCGGCAGCCAGGTGAGATAGAAGTAGAGCGCGTAGCCATACGAGAAGTACATCCCGCAAATAAACAGCAGGTTGGCGCTGCGCAGCAAAACGCGCCAGGGCACGCGCCGCACATGGCCGAGGTGAGCGGCGTCAACCTGGTCCGAGCGGATGAAGCGTAACTCTTCGGCGTTGACCGCGGCGTGTTCTTCGGGGCGGTCGCGGAACCACCTGTACCAGACCAGCGCCCAGATGATACCGAGGGCGCCGAACTCGACGAAGGGCCAGCGCCAGCCCTGCCACTTTACCAGTTGAAAGACCAGCGGCGTGGTCGCCGCAGCGCCCAGATAGCTGCCGATGAAAGTAATGCTCAGGGCACGCCCCTGGTGCGAGGAAGGGAACCAGCACGAAATGCTGCGCGCAATATTCGGGAACGCGCCGGCTTCGCCCACCCCGAACAGAAAGCGCACCAGCAGCAGCGACGCAAAGCCCGCCGAAACGCTGGTGAGCGCCGTGAAGACCGACCACCAGATGACAATGCGGGCCAGCGCTTTGCGCGTGCCGAAGTAATCGCCGAGCCAGCCGCTGGGGATTTCAAACAGCGCATAGGCCAGCGTAAAGGCGCTGAAGATATAGCCCATCGTTGACGGCGAGAAGTGAAAGGTCTCGGTGATGGCCGGCGCGGCGGCGCCGATGCAGACGCGGTCGGTGTAGGTGATGATGGTCAGCCCGAAGAGCAGGCCGAGAACATTGTATCGCGCCCGTGACGGACTGGCGGCGGTGGCAGCGATCATGTGGCGAGCCTCGCCCTTTCGATGATCCATTCGTTGATGAAGGCCAGCGATTCGCGCGGAAAGACGTGGCCGACGGCATAGCTCTTGAAGGTCACCGAGCGGGCGCGGCGACCGATAGCCGGTTCAAACGTGCGGACGCGCTCGATGGAATAAAACTCGTCGGCCTCTCCGGCAATGATCAGCGCGTCGGTGTCGCTCGCGTGGTACTTGTCTGAGTCCCAGTCGCCGGGGATGCCGCCGCAGACGCTGATGACGCCGCGAATCAAATTCGGGTGCGTGAAGGCGAAGCGGTAATTCAACGACACCGACTGCGAGAAGGCGACCAGGAAGATCGCCCGGCGGTTGACCGGGTAATCGGTGGCGGCGGTTTCAATCACCGAAAGCAAAGTCTGGTGGTGCAGGCGGATGGTCTCTTCGGCTTTGAACTGCATCATCCAGCCGAAGCCGATCTTTGGCTGGCGCTCTTCGGCGCTGCGCACGAAAAAGCCGTTCGGCCCCTGCACCGAAGCGATGATGAAATCGTGGTCGTTGACCTTGCGCATCAGCGCCATCATCGATTCCTTGTTGCCTTCGTAACCGTGCAACGCGATGACCAGCGGCCTCGGCTCCGGCGCGTTGTCATCGGGCACGTAAAGGTCGTAATAAAGCTGTGTGCGCTGCTCGGTCGCTCTTTCGATAATCATTATGGCGGCGCTTGCTCCTTCGAGAAAGAGGATGACGATAGGATCAGCCACCAGGGCACCAGGACACAAAGAAACACCGGGGGCTTCGTGTTTCTTTGTGAATTTGTGCCTTTGCGGCAAATCTGGCCGCTGGTCGCTTTGAGTCGCGGCGCGCGAAGTGCGATATTATCTGACGAGATGAGCGAAGGGAAGCCGGAACGTTATATCGTCTACGGCGCTGGCGCAATCGGCGGCGCGCTCGCCGGGCTGCTCAGGCGCGCAGGCTTGCGCGTTGCCTGCGTGGCGCGTGCCGCGCAGGCCGAAGCCTTGCGCCACGGCGTCACGTTTCTGCGCGGCAGCGAAGAATTCACTCAGCCGGTCGAGGCCGTCACGGCTGCCCGCGACCTGCCGCCCACGGACGGGGATGTGATCGTCATTACAGTCAAGTCACAGGCCACCGAAGCGGCGGTCGAAGATCTGGCCGCCGTCTACACGCAGGCGACGCCGGTCATCTCTTTGCAAAACGGCGTGACCAACGAAGCGGCCATTGCCCGCCGCTTCACGAATGTGTATGCCGGGCTGGTCTTCTTCAGCGCCACGCAGATGACTCCTGAGCGCATCGCGCTAACGCGCGGGCGCTCGATTGCGATTGGCCGCTATCCCGATGGCGTGGACGAGCGCGCCGGGCGAATCAGCAATGACTTCGAGCGCGCAGGGTTTGCCGCCCTGGCGTCGCCTTTCACGATGGCTATGAAGTGGGGCAAGTTCGTCATCAACCTCAACAACGCCACCTATGCCATCACCGGCTATTATGTCGAGCAGGGCGCGGCGGACGACGAGATGCGCCACTTGCTAGGCGACGTGCGCGAAGAGGGCTTGCGGGTGCTGAAAGCCGCGGGCATCGCCGTCGAGCCGCCGCCCGGCGAGCCTTCATTAATCCGCATTCGTGAGTTGCACGAAAAGGCCAAAGCGCCGCCGCCGGACGCCGCCGTCTTGCTCGACCTGCCTGAGGCCGAGCGCACCTACCCTTCGATGTGGCAAGACCTGATGCTTGGCCGTCGCACGAGCGAGGCCGAGCACCTGAACGGTGTGATCGTTGACCTGGGGCGCAAGCATCAATTGGCAACGCCGTATAATTCAGCGCTGCTCGAACTCGCCCATCGCATGTTCGCTGCGGGCGAGCGCCCAGGCATCTACACGCCTACGGAACTGCGGGCGCTGATCGAATCGCGCCGCGCCGCGTCATAAAAAACCGAGCCCCGGCCACGCAACAGAATTACAACTTCCCCAAGCCCTGCATTGGTGGTATAGTACGCGCGGCTGCCCCTACAGTCGTCCCCTAAAATTGAAAAAGTTTCAGTCGGTGCGAGCCGTCGCGCTTTGAGCGTCTGTCGGTGTCGCTACAGGAAGTTGAAGGTGGGAGTGATGCGCAAAGCGAAGCAATTGGCCGCAGCGATTGTCGCGGCGTGGATGCTCATGGCAGCGGCTCCGGCTTTTGGCCAGCCGGACGACGACCTGAAAAATAATCCCTCCGGCTCTGCCGATAAGCGTGAGGCAAGCGACGGCGTCGAGTTAATCAAGCGCTTCAAGATCGGCATGACTTACAGCGAAGTCCAGGCGGCGCTGCCGAAAAACGTCGAGCAGGATACGCTAATTTATGTGACCACCGACGAAGCCTTCTTGCTCAACGTCGAGCTGCCGGAAGCCGGTGGCTGGAGCGCCTCTTTCCGTTTCGACACACTGGATGCGCCGACGCGGCGGCCCGAGCGATTGATCGAGATGAGCTGCACGACGAGCCTGACAAGCCGCAGCCAATCCTTTGAGACGATTGTTGACAAAGTCACTGCCGCCTTTGGCGAGCCGGTCAAGGTAGACCGCGCGGCGGGGAAGATTCAGCAGGCCGGCTGGCGGGTGGGCGGTTCGCTGCTGACACTGGAGTACTCGTTTTTGCCCAACGGCATCGGCAACAACGTCACCATCGAGTTTACCATTCGCAAGAGCGGGCGGCGCGCAGCGAGCGCCGATAATATCGCCTGACCTTTACGCGGGGCGGCGGCGGAACCAGCGCAGCGATATCGAAACGGCGCACCACAGCAATCCTGAAGTCGCCATCACGGCCCAGCCGAAGGCTTCGATGAAGGTGTAGAAGCGCCCGGCGACGCCTGCCGCCAACCACGCCAGAAAGAAGACCAGCGCCGCCAATCTGCGCGCCCAGCGCAACTGGTTCGAGACGCGTATGCGGCGCAGCTCGGCTTCGAGAAAATCATCATCACCCATCAGCCGCTCATAATACCCGGCTTCGCGCCGCGCCAGCCGGGCAATCGCCGCGTCGCCGCTGGCCGCCGCCGCATGGTAGAAGTGCGCGACGTGCGCCAGCTTGCCATCGCGCAAGGCGATCTCTGCCAGCCCGATGTTGGCGCGAAAGCGCGCCGGGTCTAAATCGAGAGCGCGGCGGAAACAGTCGGTGGCGCGCTTGTAATCCAATCGCTCGAAGAAGGCTTCGCCGATGCGCTCGAGCAGGCCGGCTTGCGAGCCCGCCAATCGCGCCGCCAGTCGCAGGCAGGCGTCCGAGCGCTGCATCAGCTTGAGGTCTTCGGTGTGCGCCGAGCTACGGAAGAAACGCGACATCTCGTAGAGCAGCTCCGGGTTGCGCGGCTCTTTCTCGTAAGCGACGCGAAAATAACTTGATGCTTGCGACAGGCGGCCCGCCAGTTTCAAGGCGTTGGCGATGCGGCGCACACGCGGCATCGGCATGGCTTTGATCTCGTCCTTCAAGACCGGCGAGCCTTTCATCGTCGCCTGACTTTCGAGGTATTCGAAGAGCTCGAAGGAGCGCGGGTCGAGCTTGTGCGACCCGGCGGCGCGGAAGAGTTGCTTGACGAACGGCACGTAGCTGGCGCGGTGCGAGCGCACCAGAATTTCGATGCCGGGGCCGCTGATGCGTGTGCGATAGCTCATGCGTGAATCGCCCAACGAGACGTTAAACGTCGTCGCCTCGGTCGTGATGGTTTCGACCTCTGACACGCTCAGCTCGCGACCCATGCGGAAGAGGCGGGCGAGCAGGAAAGCGAGCGGCCCGCGATGGATGAGGCGTCGGCCATCAAACTCGATGCGGTCAAGCGCCGCTGCCACAATCAAGGGCAACAGCCCCATCAGACAGATGATCGCGGCGCGGTCATAACCGGCCTTGGCGAGCGCCGAGCCGACCGTCAGCAGCACCGCGGCCGCCAGCGTGTAAGGAATGTAACCGGGACGGATGCGTATCGGTTTCATCAGGCAGAAATCATTGTAAAGGCAAAAGGCAAAGGGAAAAAGGGAAAAGGCGACACGGCGACACGGGGACGCCAGGGGCAATCAGTTCTCGACATTCATTAAGATGAATTAAACACAGAGGCACAGAGGCACGGAAGGGACACAGAGAAGACTCCGTGCCTCCGTGCCTCTGTGCCTCTGTGTTTGTTCCTCATCCCTTTTTGCAGAACTGAATGGCCCTGGGGACGCGGCGAATAGGAACCAGAGACGAATTTGAGACAGGCTGAATCACTCACCGCGTCGCCGCATCGCCCTTTCAGAACCAGCGCGTTTCCGTGGTCAGCACATTCAGGTCGTGGTCGAGCTGGGCGCGCAGCCGCAGATCAAAACGCAAATCGCGCAGGGTGATGGTATAGCCTTCGCTACTTTCTTCGACCTCCGCCGCGTAGAAGCGGGCGAAGTCTAAAAAGACCTGACCGTCGCGCGATTGCCGCAACGCTTCGATGAAACGGGCATCGAGCGCCGGCTGTTTGAGCCAGTCGCCATCGTGATCGCGCAGATGAATGGCGCGCACAAAGGCCGCTTCATCGCCGCTGGCGGCGGCTTGCCAGATTGCCGGGTTTGCCGGCGTCGGCCATGCGGCCAGCTTGCGCACCTCTTCCGTTGGCGGCGGGTCGCCGGCGCGTTTGAGCGCCGATTGATGCGCCATCCACATGCCGCCATAATAAAGCGCCAGGACGAGCAGTGAATAACGCGCCAGGCGCTCGCCCTGCCGCCCCCATCCCCTCAATCCCCCGATCACGACGACGCCGAGACCGGCGAACCAGACCAGTCTCACAACTCCCGGCAAAGCCCCCATGCCCTGTGCGCCCTGTTGCAGCGCCAGCGCCATAATCAGCGACGACACGACGCCGATCAATAGCCAGACGAGCGCGCGGCCTCGACTGGTCGTCGTCAGCCAGAAGACCGCCGAGCCGAGAATCAGCCATATCCAAGGGTCAATGACAAAGACGACGTCACCATAGAACCAGCGGCGGCTGAACGGCAGCAGCGGGCGCACGCCATAGTTGTTGGTGAAATCCATGAAGGTGTGGCCGAGGCCGCCCGCATACGTGAGCCAGAAGAGCCTGAACGGGCGCATGGGACGGTGGCGATGGTCGCGCCGCAGACGGAAGCGCCGGTCTATCCAGGTGAGCAGCAGGGTGATGATCAACGCCAGCAGCGCCAGGCCGACAAACGAGTGAGTGAAGCCGCGGTGGTATTCGAGGTAAGCCGAGGTGCCGCCAAGCAGGCTGCGCGGCAGCACGTCAATGTCCGGCAGGTTCGACGCGACGACCAGCGCCGTGGTCCCAAGCGGCGTGGCGCGCTCCAGCCCGGCCTTGGCGAATGATAGACCGAGCAGAGTGTGGGCGAAGTTCTCCATAAGCACTTGTCAGTTGCCGGTTGCCGGTTGTCAGTTGAGCCGGCAGAGCTTGCCTGCCGACAACTGACAACCGGCAACCGGCAACTGGCTTACGGCTGGAAGTTTGGATTTGAAATTGACGGCGGCAGGTCTTTGACGCGCTCCGGGGCGACAGCGGCCAGGCGCTTCTCGGCGTCGGTGCCGGCGCCGGTCGTGCGGTCGGCTTTCGCGGATTCAAAGAAATAATCGGCGGCCTTCTGCTTGTCGCCTTTCTTATCGTACAGCTTGCCGAGCGCCAACTGCACAGCCGGCTTCAAGACGGTCGTCGAGTTGAGCAGTTTCTCGTAGAGGCCGATGGCTTCGTCGGCGTTGCCCTGGGCCGCGGCGTCTTCGGCCAGCGCCAGGCGGGCGAGGTCCGAGGCGCGCTCGTCGTTGCGGTCGGCGACCTGGCGCAACAGGCTCAGCCCCTTCTCGCGGCTATCCGGCAGGTGCAGGTATGCCACCCCCGCATAGTAATGGCCAATGGCGCCATAATAACTGGAATAATCGTTGGACAGTTGCTCGAAGGCGGCGGCGGTCTCTTGCCACTTGCTCGCTTCGTCGGTGTAAGTCTTGGTGGTCGGCACAGAGGTGGCCGGCTGCGTCGGGTCTTGCACCTGGGCGTTATATTTTTCGAAGGCGGCGGCAAAGGCGCTCTCGGCGCGCGCCTGGCGGAACTGGAAGAAGTAGGTGATGAGAAAGTAAAGCGCAACGACGCCGATAATCGCGCCGATGGCGATAACAATCGGGCGACCACGATCCTGCAACCAATCCTGCGTGCGCTCATAAAACCGGATCATCGGGTCGTGACCCTGCTTCAGATCCTTCACCGCGATGCGGCCTTTTTTCCTGCCTGTCTTTGCCAAAACGTTAAGCCTCCTGAGAGTGACGCATGCATGGCGCGCTGCGCCGTCGGTAGAGCAAGAAACAACATAACGGCCCTAATCGCGGCTTGTCAAGGAAGGCGAACCGCTGACCTGCGGTCAGAAGGCAAAAGGCAAAAGGCAAAGGGCAAAAGTGGCGGAGCCGGATCAATAGGTAGGTAAAGGCGATCTGTGAAAGCGCCCAATCCTACCTATTAAATCCCCTGCCGACCTTTTGCCCTTTGCCTTTTGCCTTTTGCCTTGCGGCACAGCCGCAGAGGGATCGCTGACGGGTTGCAGACGCAGCATCAGGCGGGATGTGCGCTGCAACCCATCGGCTTCAAGAAATCAAAGGGGATTAGCTGCGGCGTAGGCTCAGGCTGCCCGAAACGCTCGACAGTTGCAGTCGGCGCGAGCCATTGCCGAGCTTGCCGCGGGCGCTGGTGCGCGGGCCGAAACGCTCTTTGGTCACTTCGATGGGGAAGTCTGTGTGGATGCCGCCGCTCAGGCTCGACATATCCACATCGGCGTCAATCTCTGATGGCATCCGCACATTGACGTTGCCGCTCACGGACGAAAACTTCATGTCCTCGCTGGCGCCATCGAGGCGATTGATGTCGACTTCGACATCGCCGCTGACCGACTTGGCGGTGACCGAGCCGCTCACGCCCCGAACCGTGACTTCGCCGCTGACCGAGGTGGCGTGAACGCGCCCGCTCACCTGGCTGACTTTGACATTGCCGCTCACCGACGAGATGCGGTCAAAGTCGTACTTGACGGCGCGCGGCACCTGCACTTCGAAACGGATGCTCGCTTCGCAGTCGCAACGTTTCGGGTAGTGGGCGCGGACTTCGACGCGGCCTTCGCTGCTCAGGTCTTCGAAATCGAGGCGGTCGCGGTCGGCGCCTTCCTTGAAGCCTTTGACGATAACTGTGTCGCCGTCATAGCCGGTCACCGTGACGTCGCCCGAAACGTTGCCGATATGAATCTGGCCGCCCGAGCCGAGCTTGTAGGTTTTTTGAAAATCTTGCGCCGCCGCACTCGCGGCAAATATCAGGCTGAGCATCGCTGAAGCGATTGCAAGCTGGAAGAATCGTCTGGTCATCTGATTACACTCCTCATCAAAGAATCGGTTTTAATGGTCACGCCGAGTGAGTGGCAGGGTTTTCGAAAAGGTTTCAGCCGCATCGAGATTTTTTCAACCGCCGCCGCGGTTGACGCGCCCCGACCCGCGGCACAGAATGAGAAGTGAGAAATGATGAATGCGGTAATGATGAATGTGGGCTGAAGGCGGGGGATTGTCTATCGATGATCCGGCTGCCTCCTTCCCTTCAGCTCACCGTCTATCATTGATCGCTCATCATTGATCGAAGGAGGGGCCATGACATTCATCGCGGACAAAGATCAGCAGACCATCCGCCAGCATTTCGAGGCGCATCTGGCGGGCGACGTCGAGATGGTGCTATTCACCGAGCGCGAATCGCCCATCATCGTTCCTCGTCTCCAGCCGTGCGAAACCTGCAAGGACACCGAAGCTCTGCTTGCCGAAGTCGCGGCGCTGTCGGATCAACTGACGCTCACCGTTCACGACTTGCAAGCGGCGCGCGACGAGGCCGCCGCTTATGGGATTGACCGCGTGCCGGCGTTTGTCTTGAAAGGCGCGGCGCGCGGCCGGGTGCGCTTCTTCGGCATCCCGTCGGGCTATGAGTTTTCGGCGCTGATTGCCGACATCATCGATGCGTCGAAGGGCGCGACCGAGCTTTCCGAGGCGACCCGCAGCTTTCTCGGCTCGCTCACCGAAGACATCAATATTAAAGTCTTCACGACGCCGACCTGACCCTACTGCCCGGCAGCGGCCAGGTTGGCCCACGAGATGGCAGTCGAAAGCTCGCACGTCACCGCCGACGTCATCGAAGCGATGGAGTTTCCCGATATGGCGCGGCGCTATCAGGTGCGCGGCGTCCCCAAGATCGTCATTAACGACACGGTCGAGTTTGTCGGCGCGCAGCCGGAAAGCGAATTTGTGAAGTATATGAAAGAGGCCATCGGGCAGAAGGAGCAATGATTTTAGATTTTCATGGCTTGGCGCTACGCGCCGGCGATTTTGGATTTTGGATTGAAAGAGTGAGCGTTCGCGCCGGTTCCCTCAATCCAAAATCCAAAATCGGCTCATTCGCCCATCGTCGTGTGCGGATCAACGTAGCTCAGGCAGAGGCGCTCGCAGTTGTCCGGGCCGAGGTAGCGGTTGCGCACAACGGCGATGCGCGGCTCGGCGTTGCCCGGCCCATAAACGCGGATGATGAAGAATTCCGGCGGCGTCTCCTGCAAGCGCACGCGCATGCCGCCGCGGCTGTAGTTTTCGGTCAAGACCGTGTCGTCGCCGACCGCGCGCATCTCTTCGCTGAGATATTCGATGCGCACGATCTCCGGCTTCTCGATGCGCTTCTCGCGGCGACGCTCGGCGCCCTTCCAGTTCTTCAGATTGAAGACCGCCCACGGTCGGTCGAGAAAGCCGCTCGGCGGCTCCTCTCCCAGAAACTCCAGACCTAATATCTGACCGCCGCCCTTGACCGGCTCGACCCGCCGGACCAGCGCGTAGACTTTGTAGGTCGAATCCGAGTAACCGTGACTGCGCAGCTTAACCGGCAGCGGCAGCATCAGGTGGACGACGTTGCCCTGTTGCATGCGGCGGCGCAAACGCAAGCGCACGCCGGTGCGGCTGACGTTGATGGTCTGCGTCATCTCGTCCCACTTGTTTTTGTCGTTGTCGTAGCCCGTAACCCGCGTCGGCATGGCCAGCTTGAAGCGCTCGGTGCGGCGGCGGTTGTTGTCCTTGCTGTTGTTGCCGAATTCGCTATAAGCGCGCTGCGCCTCTTCGTTGATCGAGGCGACCGAATGAACGACCTCGGCGAATTGTTTGACGACGGCGCGCGGGCCGCTGTCTTCGGACTCGGCGAAGCTAAACGCCTCGGCGGTGCCCGCCACGGGGCTCAACTCCTTGGTGCCCTGGAAGACCGCCAGCGCCTTCGAGAGCTTGCCCGACTCGCTGATGTCTTCGGTCAACGGCGCTGTCGACTGGTTGAGCGATTGCTGATGCGTCTGCTGAATCAGCTCGCGCATGGATTGCGCGTCCACGGGCTTCGACAGCAGATAGCCCTGCACGTACTGGCAGCCGAGGCCGGTAAGCTGAATCACCTGCTCGCGCGATTCGACGCCCTCGGCGATGACGTCCATGCCGAGGTTGACCGCAAGGCTGACGATGGTGCGGACGATCTCGGCATTCTTCGGCATGTGCATGCGGGTGACGAACGAGCGGTCAATCTTCAGCGTGTCAATCGGGAAGCGGTGCAGGTACGACAGCGACGAGTAGCCCGTGCCGAAGTCGTCGAGCAGGATGCGGATGCCGAGCGATTTCAACTGCCGCAGAATTTCGGTCGCCGCATCGATGTTTTCAATGATGGCGCTCTCGGTGATCTCGATCTTCAAGCACGACGCTTCAAGGCCGGTCTCGGCCAGGATGCCTTCGATCTGCTTGATGAGATCGGGTTGCATGAACTGCTTGCCGGAAAGGTTGACGCTGACGGTGAGCGGCGGCTTGATCGGGAACTGCTGGTGCCAGGCGTGGAGCTGGCGGCACGATTGCCGCATCACCCAGTCGCCGATGGGCAGGATCAACCCGGTCTCTTCGGCGACAGGGATAAATTGCACCGGCGGGATGAAGCCCTGCGTCGGGTGCTGCCAGCGGATCAGCGCCTCGAACCCGGCGATGCGCCAGTCTTCGAGTGACACGATGGGCTGGTAGTAGACGCTGAACTCGTCGCGCTGGATGGCGCGGCGCAAGTCGGTCTCCAGTTCGAGCAGCGCCACCGCCTTGGCGTGCATGCCTTTGTCGAACAGCTCGCTGCGCCCGCGCCCCTGGTCTTTGGCGCGGTACATGGCGGTGTCGGCGTTGCGCAGAAAGTCTTCCGCCTGATCGTAAGGCGTCAGGCTGTGAGCGATGCCGACGCTGACGGAAGCGAAGACTTCGTGGCCGTCGAGGTTGAACGGCTGGCTCATCTCCTTATGCACGCGCTCGGCGGCCAGCGTCGCATCGTCGACGTGCTTGAGGTGGTCGAGAATGATGGCGAATTCGTCGCCGCCCATGCGCGCCACCAGATCGCCGGGGCGCAGACAGGCTTCGAGCCGGCGGGTGATAGCGACCAGCAGTTGATCGCCGAGCTGATGGCCGAGACTGTCATTGACCACCTTGAAGCGGTCGAGGTCGATAAACAGGACGGCGAAGAGATAGTTTTCATTGTTCTTGGCGCGCTCCAGCGAACGCGTCAGGCGATCCATGAAGAGCGCGCGGTTCGGCAATCCCGTCAACACGTCATGGAAAGCGTTATGCAGAAGCCGCTGCTCGGCTTCCTTCTGCTCGGTGATGTCTGTCAGCGAGCCGGCCATGCGATAGACGGCGCGGCGCGCATCCCAGATCGCCAGCCCGCGCGTCAGCACCCAGCGGTAACTGCCATCGCGGTTGCGCAAGCGGTGCTCGCTTTGAAAGCGCGGCGTCACGTGCAGCAGGTGCGAGGTGATGTGGGTCTGCAACGACTCGACATCGTCCGGGTGAACGCGCTTGAGCCATTCGTCCGGGCGGTTGCCGATCTCGTTTTCGCGGTAGCCGAGCATGGCTTTCCAGCGGGCGCAGAACTGCATCTCGTTGGTGGCGAGGTTCCAGTCCCAGAGGCCATCATTGGCGCTGCGTGTGACCAGCGCGTAACGCTCCTGGCTGGCGGTCAGCTCGTCGAGCGCTTTCTTGCGCTCTTTCGTCAGCCGCGCCATTTCCGAGTCTTTGAGCGCGAGCTGGCATTTGGCGATGATGGCGGCGGCCAGCGAGCGCAGCGCCGCCGCTTGCGAGGCGCTCAGGTGGCGCGGCTTGCGGTCGAAGATGGCGAGCGCGCCGATGGCCTGATCCTTGTCGGTGAGGATCGGAAAGCCCGCATAAAAACGGATGCCGGGATTGTTCGCCACGTAGGGCGCGTCGGCAAAGCGCACATCTTTCGCCGCGTCGGGGACGATGAACAGTTGCGGCTTGAGAATTGTCCAGGCGCAGAAGGATTGGTCGCGCGGGGTCGGCGGTATCTCCAGCCCGACGGTCGAGACGTACTGCACGCGCTCGGCTTCGACCAGGCTGAGACAGGCCATAGGCGCATCGCATAGCTCTGCCGCCAGTTGCACGAGGTCTTTGAACTCGTCGGCAATGCGCAGCTTTCTGAGCAGGGCAAGGCGGCTCGCCTCACCCTTTGGCAGCGGCGCGCCCGGCAGGCCGTCTGATTGGTTCTTGCGTGCTTGCAAGGTTTTTGTCCGAACCCCCTCTCGACTTACGCTCTGCCATCGCCTCTCTACCCATCGCGAAAACCGCAAAATCGCCGATGCTGCGTGGAGGTCAAAAGGCGATGCAGAGATGTCTCGATGCCGTGCAAGAGCAAGGGGGGTGCCAGCCAACGGGACGTGCGAAATTTGTTTAGCGCGGCAGTTGTCTTACCCGAAGCGGGGAGGCTATTGGCAGCACCCCTGGCCGAATGACCGAATGGTGTGACGGCGAACTGTCAAATTACTGCACAAGCTAGGAAGGACGCGTGCCGTAGTTGATCGCCATGATGCCGCCGCCGAATTCGCGGAAGCCTGCGTCAACAAAGCCGGTCTCTTGCATCATCCGGCAGACGCCGCGCTGACCGGGGTAGAGCTTCAAGGTTTCGGGGATATAGCGATAGGTGTCGGCATCGCCATGCATGGCTAAGCCGACCAGCGAGCCGACAACCGAGAGATAGCGCAGGTAGGCGCGGCGATAAAGCCGGTTCGACGGGTGGCCGAAATCGAGCGACAGCAAACGCCCGCCCGGTTTCAACACCCGCTTGATCTCTAGGAGCGCGCCCGCCACGTCCGGCACGTTGCGCAGCGCGTAGCCGCCGGTCACGCAATCAAACGTTTGATCGGCAAACGGCAGGTGCATGATGTCGCCGCGATGAAAGCAGAGGTTGGCGACCTGCCGCTCGCGGCGCTTGCGCTCGGCAATCCGCAGCATCGCCTGGGTGATGTCGAGCCCGACTGCCCGGCCCGTGCTCAACTGCGCGGCGGTCATAAAGGTAATGTCGCCGGTGCCGCAGGCGATGTCGAGCGTCGCCTCGCCGCCTTTAAGCTTGAGCATGCGGATCATCTCGCGCTTCCAGCCGCGATCCATGCCATAAGACATGAAGGCGGTGAAGAAGTCATAGCGCGCGGCAATCGTTTCAAACAGGCGATTGACGTAGCGCTGCTTCTTCTCCTTCGAGGCGATATGCTCTTTTAGATCGAGTTTCTCTGTCGGCTTCATCGTTAACGGATGAACTCTAACGCAAAACCCAGGGCTTGGGTAGCCGGCTGCGGTGAACTGAATCTAGCCGTCCAGGTCAACCTGAGCGCCTAAGATGGGCCGTCGCGCCTGAGGCTCAGCGCCGGCTTATTGACTTAGTAGTATATTTTACTTTACACGTCGTAGTTGGGCTATAAAGCGCCTACCCGCGAAGCTGTCGGAGACATAACCCCAATTAAAATAAGGGCCAGCCGTTTCGCTGAGACCCGGTCAGGCTGCCGGTCAATTTGACTAACGCGATCTGTCAACTTGCCGACTAACAGGTGTCATCAGGGAATCCCCTGCGGATGATCTAAACAAGCGATAAGCGGCCTGTTTTCAAGGCGATGTGGGTTTACGCCGACAGTCGTCGAGAAACCCGAGCCTCTGGCACCAGGCTTGCTCATAGGCCAACCGGTTAGCCCCGGTTTTTAGGCTCAGTTTCAGGTAGTCGTGAGGAAGAGGACGCTTGTGATGATAAAGACATTAGCCCTTGCTGTCAGCTCAAATCTGCGCCGCGCCCGCTCGGTGGTAGCGCTGGGAATGATCCTGGCGTTATTGAGTCTGACGCTGCCACTGCCGCGCTCGCATGCGCAATCCCCATCCCCTATCTATAAGCTGTCAGTCGCCTTGCAACAGGCGCTCACCAGCAACGACTCGCTGGTCTGGTCAAACTCGTTGCGGCAGACGGTGCGCGCCCTGGTTCAGAGCAACGGCGCGGTGACCTCGGCGCTGCGTTCGGCCATCACCGCAGCCGGCGGCACGGTGGTGCGCCAGTTCACCTCGATTGATGGGCTGCTGGCCGAATTGCCGAAGAGCCAGTTGCTGAACATCGCGGGGCGCGCAGATGTCGAGCGCATCACGGCGGATCATCTGGCACAGCAGAGCGCCAGCCATCTGGAAGTCGCCACCGGCGCCGACCTCTTGCGCACCTACAAGCCTTTGACCGCCAGCTTCAGCGGCCTCGATGGCAGCGGCGTCGGCATCGCCATTCTCGATTCCGGCATCATGTCCAGCCACAATGAGTTTGGCGGCCTGCTGGGACTCTCGCGGGTGACGGCGACGACCGACATCGTTTCCAGCAACACCAATCTGGCGGTTTTTGAAGGTCTGCTGGGCATCCTCGGCGGCTTGCTGCCGATTCTCAGCCCGAACAAAGACGGCTATGGCCACGGCTCGCACGTCGCCGCCGCCGCCGCCGGGCGCAACCCCGGCAGCGGCAGCGCCCGCGGCTATGAAGGCATCGCGCCCGGCGCCAACCTGATCGATGTGCGCGTGCTGGACGGGCGCGGCCTGGGGCAGGCGAGCGACGTCATCGCCGGCATTGACTGGGTCATCGCCAACCGCGCGTCGAAGAACATCAAGGTGATGAACCTGAGCCTCGGCGCGTCGTCCACGGAATCTTATGTGACCGACCCGCTGTGCCGCGCCGTGCGGCGGGCGGTCGCCGCAGGCATCACCGTCGTTGCCGCCGCCGGCAATTATGGCCAGATCAACGGCATGGAAGCCTACGGCACGATTGCCGCGCCGGGCAATGACCCGACGGTCATCACCGTCGGCGCCGCCAACACGCATCAGACGGACGGGCGCGGCGACGAATCGGTCACCTATTTCAGCTCGCGCGGGCCGACGCGCAGCCACACCACGGACGCCGCGGGCGTCAATCATTACGACCACCTGCTCAAGCCCGACCTGCTCGCGCCCGGCAACCGCATCGTCGCGGCGGAGTCGAAAGGCTCGTGGCTGGTGAGCAACTATCCGCAGCTACACATCAGCGGGACGGGCACCGCGGCCTTCATGCAGTTGAGCGGTACTTCAATCGCCTCGCCGGTGGTCGCGGGAGCCGTTGCGTTGCTGCTGCAAAAGAACCCCGGCCTGACGCCGCCGCTCGTCAAGGCGATCCTGCAATACACCGCACAGCAGGTGGCCGATGCCAACCTCGTGCAGCAGGGCGCGGGCCTGTTGAACATCGAAGGCGCGACACGTCTGGCGGGCGTCTTACGCCAAGACATCGCGCAGGCAGTCGCTCAGGGGACAATCCATGTCGGCGACACGCTGCTGGCGCGCAATGCCGTTATGCCGACGCCGGTTTCCAGCATCGCCGGCCAGAGCGTTGCGTGGGGCAGGTACATCTTCGCCGGCGGCTCGCACCTGCTTGCCGGCCAGGAGTTGTTCAAACGCTATCAGGCTTTCTATAACCCGGCGCTTGTCTGGGTGCGCAGCAGTGTCACGGTCAACGAAGACCCGATTCTGAACGTCCAGTTGACCACCTCTGGAATAATTGACGCGGACCTCATCGCCGGCACGAGCGGCATCTTCATCACCGGCACCGCCATTGCCGCCGGCCTGACTGCCGGCCAGGGGATGACGCTGGCCGAAGGCATGACGCTGGCCGAGGGCTTCTTGCTGGCAAACGGCATGACACTGGCCGAAGGCTTCCTGCTGGCAAACGGCATGACACTGGCCGAAGGCTTTCTGCTGGCCAATGGCATGACGCTGGCCGAAGGCTTCTTGCTGGCAAACGGCATGACGTTAGCAGAGTCGAGCAATATCGGTGAGCCATAATTAAAGAAAGGGTGAGCGCAGGCAGATGCGAATGATCTGAGGCTCCCGACCTCTGCTGAAGCCTCATAGAAGTTTGAGGATATGCGATGGATTGATATGTCGGACTACAACCGCGGCGCGCGCGCTTACTGGTGGCTGACCACCTTAGGCGGCGCCGTTGCGGTGTCAGGCGCGGTCGTCAGCCTCGCGCGCATGGATCAAGTCAGAGGACTTGAAGTAGCCGCCTTGATGGTTGTGGTATATCTCGCTGGCCTGCGGCCGGTGCGCGTTCCTAGCACACAGGTCATCATCACGCCCGGCGACATCTTTATGTATCTCAGCGCGCTTTTCCTGGGCGCGCCCGCCGCCACACTGGTCGGCGTCACCGACGCTTTCAGCGCTTCCTACAGACTATCGCAGCGCTGGACGAGCCGCCTGGGCGGCCCGGCGTTGATGGCCATTGCGGTTTTTCTCTCCGCCAATTTTTTCGAGCGCGAGCTGGAGTGGCTGCGCCGCAACGATCTGTTCAGCCAGGCAGCGCTGCTCGGCGCGCTGCTGCTGTTTGCCCTGCTGCATTTCTTGTTGAACACCGCGCTGCTGGCGCTTCACCAATCGTTCAAGCGGCGCACCTCTCTGGTCAAGCTGTGGTGGGCGAACTATTCGTGGGCGATTGTCACCTACACCGCCAGCGCCTCGGCTGCCGGGATCATTTACCTGGGCATCAAGAATTATGGCATCACGTCGCTGCTCGCCGCCGGGCCGTTTGTGGCGGTGATCTTTGCCACCTGCCACTTCTACTTCAAGCAGGCCGACGAACGCGCCCGCGCCAGCGAGCGCATCAGCCGCATGCACCTGGCGACGGTCGAAGCCTTAGCGACAGCCATTGATGCGAAAGATCAGGTGACGCACGACCACGTCTATCGCGTGCAGGTCTACGCTACGGGCCTGGCGCGCCATTTCGGCCTGAGCGAGCTGGATATCGAGGCGCTCAAGGCAGGCGCGCTGCTGCACGATGTCGGCAAGATCGCCGTGCCCGATTACATCCTCAACAAGCCGGGCAAGCTGACCGCCGCCGAGTTCGAGAAGATGAAGATTCACACCGTCGTCGGCGCGCAGATTCTTGAGCGCGTCGGCTTCCCTTATCCGGTGGTGCCCATCGTCCGCCATCACCACGAGCGATGGGACGGCAAGGGCTATCCCGATGGCCTGAAGGACAAGCAGATTCCGATGACGGCGCGCATCCTCACGGTCGTAGATTGCTTCGACGCGGTGCGCGAAGACCGCCAGTATCGCAAGGCGATGACGCGCGACGAAGCCTGCGCTTTCCTGCGCCAGTACGCCGGCTCGCAATTCGATCCGCAGATGGTTGAAGCCTTCCTGAGCAATCTGCCGCAGTACGAGCAGGAGATTGCGGCGCACAAAGCGAGCCTCGCGCCGTTGCTGTCGCCGACGACGCAAGCGGGGCTGTCGGAAAGCGCGCTGCAAGCCGTACCGGCGGCGGGATTGGCGCAGGCCGTCAGCGAGCCGCCCGATTACGTCAAACAGATTCACGCCTCGCATGCGGAAGTCGCGGCGCTTTACGAGATGGCGCAGACCTTCAGCGCCAGCCTCGACGTGCGCGACGTGGTGACGCTCACGGTCAACCGCATCGAGCGCATCGTTCCGTTTACGACCTGCGCGATCTATCTGCGCGAGCCGGATGATTCGTGCGTGGCGGCTTATGTGTTTGGCCAGCACGCCGAGCGGATACGCGGCAGCCGTCTGGCCGCCGGCCACGGCATTGCCGGCTGGGTAGTAATCAATGGGCGAGCCATGAGCAACACCGATCCAATGCTCGACCTGCAAGAAACGCTGGGCGTCAGCGAAGCGGGCTATCGCACGGCAGCAGTCTATCCGCTGATGAGCGGCGACGAGGCCATCGGCGCGCTCGCCCTCTACAGCAGCACCCTGGATGGTTATAACGGCGACCACTTGCACTTGCTGGAATCGGTGGCGCGGCTGGCTTCGACGGCGTTGCAGCATGCGCAGCTCTACGAACAGACCAGGGTGAGCGCGCAGACCGACGCGCTGACGGGATTGCCGAACGGGCGGGCGTTGTATGCGCGCTTCGCGCAAGACCTGGCCGAAGCACAAGCGCAGGGCGGATTGCTAACCGTGCTTTCGTTCAATCTCGCGGGCATGCGCGCCGTCAATGACACGTTTGGTTATCAGGTCGGCGACCAGATGCTCGCCGAAGCGGCGCGGCGCTTGCGGCGGGTGATCGGCAAGTCGGGGATGCTGAGCCGCATCGCCGGCGACGAGTTTATCTGCTTGCTCAACGGCCACAACAGCGACGAGGCCGGCGAGCTCGGTTTGCGGGCGCGCGCCGAGATCGAGGCGCTCAAGCTCGAAGCGCGGCCCGGTTTGTTGGCGCAGGTCGGCTTGAATTTCGGCGTCGCCGAATGTGCCGCCGATGGCCGGACGATGGATGAATTGCTGCTCGCCGCCGCACTGGCCATGCGGCAAAACAAGATTGCCCGCCAGCCGCTCCCCGCGGAATCGCCCCTGCCCACGCCGGCAAGCGATTCGCCCGTCGGCTTCGTCAACGTGATTACTTCGTGAAAGGGGCTAGCCCCTTCCTCAAGCCAGCCGGTAGCCGCCCGAAACATTGAAAGTCTCGCCGGTGATGTTGCGGCCTTCGTTCGCGGCCAGAAACAGAGCGAGGGCCGCGATGTCGTCTTCTTCGACCATGCGTTTGAGCGCCGTCGGCTCGACGTACTGGCGCGTCATCTCTTCGACCGTGACATTCATTTGCGCGGCGCGATTGCGAATGACCGCTTCGATGCGCGGGCCATTGACCGGGCCGGGAGCGATGGCGTTGGCCGTGATGTTGTGCCGTCCCGCTTCTTCGGCGAGCGTCTGAGTCAGCCCGATCATTGCCCACTTCGAGGCGCAGTAAGGGCTGCGCAGCGCGTACGCCTGCAACCCGGCAATCGAAGTAATGTTGATGATGCGCCCGTCCTGCCGCGCAATCATGTGCGGCAGCGCGTGCTTGGCGCAGAGGAACGCGCCCGTCAGGTTGACGGCCAGCGTGCGCTCCCAGTCTTCGCGGCGGACCTCTGTGATAGGCGCGGTCGGCCCGGCGATGCCGGCGTTGTTGACCAGTATGTCTATGCGCCCGAATTCGGCGAGCGTCTGCGCCACGAGTTGCTCGACCGCCGCTTCGTCGGCAACGTCGGCGATTACGCTGATGGCGCGCGCGCCGCTCGCTTCGAGATCGCGCGCCGTCTTTTCGAGCGCTTCAGCCGACGTGCCGCTGACGACGACTCCGGCGCCCGCCGCCGCGAAACGTAAAGCGATGGCGCGCCCAATGCCATGCCCGCCGCCCGTGATGATTGCCACTTTGCCGTCAAGCTTCATGTTTGCCTCCTGTAGACGAGCTATTGCCTCGCAACGCCTCCCCTATGGCAATTTGGAACCGGCTAATCATAGCCCATTGCGTGCCGCCAGGTAAGCGCGCCACACGCGAGCCGCACACGGCCTGACGGCGGTCCGCGCCTGGCAAACGCTTTTAACTTGCTGCTTGAATGAATGGCGCGGCAAAGCGTCAACCGGCTACCCCAAAAAGGTAACGCGATTTGTCATCTCACCAGCGATTTTGTGTTACTCGCTCGGCACCGCTCACCGAGCCTGACCCGAAGATCATTAATAAGCGGTGTCGTAGACAGCTTTAACTCGTCTCTGTCGGCTGCCTACAGTCAACAAAACCCTCGGGAAACCAGCGAAAGCGAACGGGCATCAAAGTTGCCAGAGTGTATAGAGTCAGCGCAGCCGGTGCCGTTAGGCAACGCGGTGCAGCTGAAACGGAATGGACGGGAGCCGGGTTGGGTAGGCATCAGCGACAGACCAACACGGGGCAGTCGGAAGTACGGGGGCGCTGAAAGAGGGGTGTCAAATGACGAGCAGTATTCAGGCAAGAAAGTTGGTCGCGCTCAATCCAGAGATCAAGAGTGCGCGCGCTATGGAATTTGAAGCAGGCTTGCGCGCTCGGGTCATCGGCCAGGATCGCAGCATTCGCAGCATCACTTCGCTGTATCAGGTTTTCCACGCCGGGATGACCAACCCGACGCGCCCGCTCGGCTCAATGTTGTTTCTCGGGCCGACGGGTTCGGGCAAGACCCATGTCGTCGAAGCGGCGGCGGAAATCCTCTTCGGCACGCGCAACGCTGTGGTGAAGATCGATTGCGCGGAGTTTCAGCACTCGCATGAGATCGCCAAGCTGATCGGCTCGCCGCCGGGCTACCTCGGTCACCGCGAGACCGCGCCGATGCTGACGCAGGAGAACCTCGATAAGTATCACACCGAGGCCAACCCGTTCACTCTCGTTCTGTTCGACGAGATCGAGAAGGCGAGCGACGCGCTCTGGCAGTTGCTGCTGGGCGTGCTCGACAAAGCGACGTTGACCCTGGGCGACAACCGCAAGGTGGACTTCTCGCAGACGATGATCTTTCTGACGTCGAACCTCGGCGCTCAGGAGATGAGCGAGTTGATCACCGGCTCAATCGGCTTCGCGCCGGCGCGCGGCAAAGAGCTGGTCGAAAACGACCTCGACCAGAAGATCTACCGCACGGCGTCGGAAGCGGCGCGGCGCAAGTTTTCGCCGGAGTTCATGAACCGCATAGACAAGACGGTGGTCTTCCGCAGCCTCAAGCACGAAGAGCTGCGCAAGATTCTAGACCTTGAGCTGCACGCCGTACAGCAGCGCATCAACGAAGGCACCGGCGAGCGCTTCTACATCACGGCGACCGAGACGGCGAAAGAGTTCCTGTTGAGCGAAGGCATCGAGCTGCGCTACGGTGCGCGTCACCTGAAGCGCGCCGTCGAGCGCTTCATCGTCAACCCGCTGGCGAATTTGTCGGCCACCGGGCAGGTGCGGCTCGGCGACGTGGTGGTGGTCGATTTGAACGACGAGAGCGGCAAGCTGACCTTCTACCGCGACGAGGCGGAAACCTCGCGCGCCGCCGCGGCGGCAGAAAAGCTGCGCGCAGACATGGAGCAAACGCCCATCGCTGCGTGACGAACAGAAGCAAAGTGATGGTTCGGGCAAGGCCGGCATAGTGGACTGCCGGCCTTTTGCTTTGTCTCAACAGATTGCTTTATCTCACCCCACGGCGGCCAATCCGAACTTCGGCTGCCGGCGCACCAGTTCGACCAGTTGCGCCGTCTCGCGCGTGTTGCGTCGCGTCGTCAGCATGTAGTCGGCCTCGCGCCGCGCCAGCTCCAGAATCTTATAATCGCGCACCAGATTGCCGACGCGAAAAGCCGGCACCCCCGATTGCCGTGTGCCCATCACTTCGCCCGGCCCGCGCAGCTCCAAGTCTTTCTCGGCAACCTTAAAGCCGTCGCTGGTCTCTTCCATAATCTGCAAACGCTCGCGCGCTTCGGCGGTGCGCTTGTCGCCTGCGAGCAGGATGCAGTACGCCTGTTCGTCGCCGCGGCCGACGCGCCCGCGCAACTGATGGAGCTGTGACAGGCCAAAGCGCTCGGCATGCTCGATGATCATCACCGACGCGTTCGGCACATCCACGCCGACTTCGATCACCGTTGTCGCGACCAGGAGGTGAATCGCGCCGCGGCGGAAGTCATTCATCACCGCGTCCTTCTCTTCCTGCTTCATGCGCCCGTGGATCAGGCCGACGCGGAAGTTGGGGAAGACCGCCGTCTGTAGATGCTCGGCCATCTGCGAGGCGTTCAGCAGGTCGAGCTTCTCACTCTCTTCGACCAGCGGATAAACGATGTAGACCTGCTGGCCCTGGCGGATGATGGTGTCGAGGAAGTGATAAATTTTTGTGCGCGCCGATTCGCCGCGAACCTTGGTGATGATCGATTTTCTGCCCGGCGGCATCTCGTCAATGATCGATAGGTCGAGGTCGCCATAGACCGTCATCGCTAGCGACCTTGGGATCGGCGTTGCCGTCATCACCAGCACGTCGGGATTGTAGCCGCGATTGATCAGCTCGGCGCGTTGCAGCACGCCGAAGCGGTGCTGCTCGTCAATGACCACCAGTCCGAGCTTATGAAAGTTGACGCCTTCCTGAATCAGAGCGTGGGTGCCGATGACCAGATCGACTTCGCCGGCTTCGATGGCGGTGTGGAGCTCGCGCTTTCTCGCCGTCGCGAGCGAGCCGGTCAACAGCTCGACGCGATACGGCACACTGGCGAGTATGCGCCTGGCATTGCGCGCGTGTTGCTCGGCAAGGATTTCCGTCGGCACCATCAGCGCCGATTGATAGCCGTTCTCGATGGCGACGATGGCCGCTTGAATCGCGACGATGGTCTTGCCCGAGCCGACATCGCCCTGCACCAGCCGGTTCATCGGTTTCTGGCTCGCCATGTCGTCAACGATCTCGCGCAGCACACGCTTCTGCGCGCCGGTTGGCTTGAACGGCAGAATGGCGCGCACGGCGTCGCGCACGCGGTCGTTGACTTCGATGACGGTGCCCTTGGGCGAGGCTTCGCGGCCCTGTCGGCGGAGGCCCATTGCCAGGCCGAGCCAGAAGAACTCTTCAAAGATCAAGCGCTCATGCGCCGGCGACGCGAAGCGGTTATATAGATCGAGCGGCGCGTCGTCGGCGGGGAAGTGTATCTGGCGAATGGCATCGGCGCGCGGAATCAAATGGTCGCGGCTGATGATCTCCTGCGGCAGCGTCTCTTCGATCTCCGAGAAATCCAGCCGCTCGATGACGTGATAGAGGATCGAGCGCAGTTGCTTGGCGCGGATGTCGCCGAGCTTGCGATAGACCGGCACGCGGCGACCCGTGTGAATCGTCTCCGCGTCGTCGTCTTCGCTGACGAATTCGTAATCGGGATTCTCGACTTCAAAGAAGCCGCGGCGGCTGCGCTTCCACTGGCCGTAGAGCAGGACGCGGCGGCCTTTCGGAAACGAGTTTTGCAGGTAAGCCTGATTCCACCAGTAAGCCCGCACCTGCCCGGTCTCGTCTACCGCGGAGAACTCGAAGATGCGCAGCTTACCGCCTTTCACCGGGTAGGTGCCGGCGACCCGCACTTCGACTTCGATGGTCGCGTACATGCCGTGTTCAAGGTCGCGCACATGCTTGAGGTCCGAGCGGTCTTCGTAGCGCATCGGCAGGTAATGCAGCAAGTCTTCGATGGTCACGTGCAGCGGGTTGCCGGTATCGCTCGCCGCGGCGATGCCGACAGCAATCTTCTGCGCCGTCTTGATCGCCAGGCGCGGAATCTCGTGTAGATGAAGTTCGTAGAGCGGCGTTCGCAGCTTGAGCAAAGGGTGATCCTCACGCAACCATCGGGGCTCGTAAAAATACTAGGGTAGCCATTCCGCAGCGGTCAATCCATTCGAGCAAGGTGGATTGTATTCAGCCACCATCATACAGCCTAACTTTTGTAGCGCGCGGGCTCGGCGTATGAAAGACAAACGATCAAGCGGCGCTCTGACTGGCATCGGGATTGCAGACTCATTGTTCGTAGGGACGCCGCAAGTGAGCGGGCGATAGCAAGGCGATCAACTACTTCAACGAGGTGAACGGCGATGTTGATATGGTTATTGGTTATTCTGGCAGTGATCTGGTTATTCAGTTGGAGCGGGCCGCGTTACTATCCGGCGTACACGACGCGCTATAACCGCTATCCGCTGTGGGGCGGCGGCTCGCATATCTTGCTGGTGGTTCTGGGGATTCTCTTACTGCTTTATCTGCTCGGCGTCGTCAGGTTCTAAGCCCGACGCCGCGCGTAGAGTTCATGGATGTGCTTTGTCGCATGAATCACATAGCCGGTTAGCGGACTATGGCGACATGCGATGTCACAGGTGAGATGGTTCGAACATCAAGCTGGCGCAGCGGCAGGTCGATTCCAAATGGGTGCCCTCGAATTTGGAATCAGACAAGCCACTGCGCCAGCTCACCGCTGATTTCGTTAGCGGCGAAATCACTACCCGCCTGCCTGATATGTCCAGACACGCTCGCTCGCCGTACCGTGATCGTTATAGCCGCCGGTGATGAGCACTCGCCCATCTTGTAGCAAGGTCGCCGCGGCAAAGAAGTGTGCCGTATCGAACTGGCCGCCGACAGCGCGAAACGTCCGGGCCGCCGGATCATACACTTCCGCATGCTCGGCGCCGCCGGCAATCAAGACTCTGCCATCTTTCAGCGTGGCAATGGCGCTGACGATCTTGTAGCGCGGCTCCTGCATGTGGCCCGCGGCTTTGAATGTGCCGCTCTCCGCGTCGTACAACTCGGCGCTGTCATACTGGCCGCGCCGATCACGCTGATCCGAGCCGCCGACGATCAGCACACGACCGTCCGACAATAACGCCGCGGCGTGTTTATGTCGGGGGATCGTCAGGTTGCCGGTCGCTGTAAAAACACCACGCGCCGGGTCGTAGACTTCGGCGCTCGCATAAACCGTCATCGCCTCGCGGCGGTCTTTATGGCCGCCGGTGACGAGTACTTTGCCATCCTTGAGCAAGGTGGCAGTGTGGCCTTCGCGCGCCGTCGTCAGATGGCCGGTGGGTGTGAAGCGGCCGGTCGCCGGGTCATAAATCTCGGCGCTGGCTAGGAAGGAATACCCCGTGCTGACGCCGCCGATGAGCAGCACCTTGCCATTGTTGAGGCGCACGGCCACTTGCTCGCTGCGCGGCATGGTCAGTCGCCCGGTCGGCGTGAACTGGCGCGTCTGCGGGTCGTAAAGTTCGGCGCTCTGAAGGTAGTCGCCATTGTAGCCGCCGGCAATCAAGACTTTGCCGTTTGCGAGCAGCGTCGCCGTGTGGCCGACGCGCGTCGTGCTCATGCTCGGGGCGGCAGTGAAGCGGCTGGCTGCCGGCGAATAGATTTCACAATTGGCGAAGTATTTATCGTTGCCGTTCATGCCGCCGGCGATCAGCACATCACCGCTCGGCAACAGCGTTGCGGTGTGGCCTGAGCGCGCCTCGCTCATGCCGGCGGCGAGCGTGATCGCTCCGTCAGCCATGGCAGGATTGTGCAAATGACCGGCGCTCGTGCAAGCGAGCAAGCCAATCAGCAAAGGAAGCAATAGACTGCGTTTTACCCTGTTCGTCATGTGGCTCGTCTCCTCTTAAAGTTATTCATCTCTTAGACGCCGCTCGTCTGATTTTTCTTCCCTCAACCCGTTTGTGCGGCGATGGGCGAATCGGCTCTGTGCTGATAAAATCGTCGCCATGATAAAGACGGCTTTCATTGCGCTCGCCCTCCTGTTGGTCGTGTCACACTTCAGCGTCAACGCGGCGGCCCAGACGCCGCGCACCATGCGTGTGGATTACTATCACACCGGCAATGCGACGCAGGAACTCTTCAGCCTTGATCGCGTCGTCGTCGAGCCGCTCGCCTGGCCCGGCGACCCGCAGAAGACGATTGATGAGACCAACCTCGGCAGGTACATCTTTGAAGTCCGCGACCGCGCGACCAACCGTTTGCTCTACTCGCGCGGCTTCGCCTCGGTCTACGGCGAGTGGGAGACGACCGACGAAGCCAAGGCGATGAATCGCACCTTTCACGAATCGCTGCGCTTCCCGTCGCCTGCGTCATCGGTGCAGGTGGTATTGAAGAAGCGTGACGCCGCGAACGCCTTCCGCGAAGTCTGGTCGCTGGTCGTTGACCCGAAAGACATGTTCATTGACCCGGCAACGGCGCCGGCGCCGGCGCCGCTGATCGAGATTGAAAAGAACGGCGACCCGGCGACTAAAGTTGATTTCTTGATTCTAGGCGACGGTTACACGGCGGCGGAGCGCGGCAAGTTCGAGAAGGATGTGCGGCGATTGCTTGCCATTCTGTTTGCGACTTCACCGTACAAAGAGCATCGCAAAGATTTCAACGTCTGGGCGCTCTGCCCGCCGGCTCCGGAGTCGGGCATCTCGCGGCCCTCGACCGGCATTCATCGCGCCTCGCCGCTGGGCACGAGCTATGACGCGTTCGGCTCCGAGCGCTACGTGTTGACCTTTGACAACCGCGAACTGCGCACCGTGGCGCAGTTCGCGCCTTACGAGTTCATCGAGATCATCACCAACACGCGGACCTATGGCGGCGGTGGCATCTTTAACCTCTATAGCACGGTGGCCGCCGACAGCGAGCAAGCGCCCTACATCTTCGTTCACGAGTTCGGCCATCACTTCGCAGGGTTGGCCGACGAGTATTACACCTCGCCCGTGGCTTACACGACGCCCGACGTGAAAGTCGAGCCGTGGGAGCCGAACGTCACGGCGCTGCTCGACCCGGCGAGCCTGAAATGGAAAGACCTGGTCGAGCCGGGGACGCCGATCCCAACGCCGTGGAAGAAAGAAGAGTACGAGCAGCATTCGCGCGAATACGGCAAGCGGCGGGCACAGATTCGCGCCGAGAATCGCCCGGAAGCCGAGATGGAAGCCCTCTTCCGCGAGAACCGCGTCTTTGAAGTGAAGCTCTTCGGGTCGGAAAAATATGCCGGCAAGGTCGGCGCTTTCGAGGGCGCGATGTACGAGGCGAAAGGCTATTATCGGCCCGAAGTCGATTGCATCATGTTCACGCGCAGCCAGGCGTTCTGCGCCGTCTGCCGCCGCGCCATCGAGCGCGTCATCAGTCTGTACGCGCGCTAGCGGCGCATGGAAGGCCCGCGACCCGGACTCACTCTTTATTCTCACGGATCGCTTATTGTGGTGACTGTCACCTTGCTTTGAGGTGTCGAATGGTATATGCATATCCGGGTTTGGCGTTGAACTATGCCATCTGATTTAGAATCCTTCATCGAAAGGTAGATTCCTATGACACAGACTCCCGCCCGCCTCTATTCGCTGCCGCAAGCCCCGGAAAGCACGAAGCATTTCGACACCAAGCCGACACCGCTCAACACCGGCGCGCCGCCCTTTCCGGTAAACGAGAAGGTGCGCCAGGCAATTATCAAAGCGGTCGAAGCAAGCAAAGAACAACTCTCTTACCCGCCGACGCGCGGCATCGAAGACCTGCGAAAGAAGGTCGCCAGGGAGTATGGCTACTCGGAAGAAGGCATCATTATTACTTACGGCGCTTCGCAGGCGTTATACAACATCCTTGATACCATCATCGGCGACGAGGAGGTATTGATCCCCGCGCCGTTCTGGTTCGCCTTCCCCAACATCGTCGCGCAGGGTCGAGGCCGCCTCAAGATCATCGAGACAAGTGCCGAAGACGATTTTAAGCTGACGCCGCGACGGCTGGCGCAAAGCATTAGCTGGAAGAGCCGTGTGCTGATCCTGACCAACCCGAATAATCCGACCGGGACGGTCTACACGCGCGAAGAGATGGACGCGCTGGTCAAAGTGCTGATGGACCATCCGCGTCTGCTGGTCGTCTCTGACGAAGTTTACAACCTCGTTTTGATGGATGAGAAAACCTGTCCGAGCATTAGCAGTTGGCCCAAAATGCGCGACCGGGTGTTGTTGGTCAACAGCCTGTCGAAGAACTACGCGATGTCGGGCTTGCGGGTCGGGTTCGTCGCGGCGCATCCCATGTGGGCCGACATTTATCTCCAGAAGCAGAACTATGCCACGTCGGGCGTCAACGAGTTTTTGCAACGCGGGGCGTTAGCCGCGCTCGAAGCCAAGGACGAGATCATCTCGCCAATCGTCGAGGCCCTGAAGGCGCGGCGGGCGAAGGCGATTGAGCTATTGGACACGGTCCCGCACACCTCGTACATCACGCCGCAGGCGGCCTATTTCTTCTTCTGGAACATCGAGCATTACATCGGCTGCCGAACCGAGGGCGGCAGATTGATCCGCAGCGATGTGGACCTGGTGGATTACCTGTTGCAGGACGCCAACGTCCTCGTCGTCGCCGGCAGCCTGTGCGGCACGCCCGGGCACCTGCGCATCACCTACGCCATCGCGGAAAAGCAGTTCGAGGATGCGATTCACCAGATCAAGGAGAGCCTGCAAAAACTCAGTTGCTGATGAGGGTCGAGATCAGGGCGAGCCCATACGCCTTGAGCAGAAAGCTCACGATGTTTTCGCGCCTCGCGATGTCGCTCTGCACCCGCCTTCGTTGCGCCGGCCAACCTGTTGAAAGGTGACGGCGGGCGGCTGGCAAAACTGAAATCCAGGGAATAAGCTATTCCGGCAACCTCAGGGCGGTGCCTTTGCCTTGTAGCGCAATCGGTGAGATTGCGAGGACTCGCGCAAGCTAACAGCTTGCGCTACCTGGCAACCCAATCGAAAACGGCTCTAGGAGGAGCAAGCATGCGGGCCGCAAAGTTCATTCTGTGCATCATTGGTCTTCTTAGCATCAGCGCCAGAGCGCAGACCGTCTCTTCACAGACGCCGGCATCGGGCAAGCGTATCGTCATTGCCGCAAGCACGGTGCTTGATGGCCGGGGCGGCGTGCTGCGCGACACGCGCATTGTCATCGAAGGCGCGAAGATCGTCGCCATTGACCCGAAGGCCGGCCCCGTAGATTACGACTTGCGTGGCCTGACGGTGTTGCCCGGCTGGATTGACGCGCACGCGCATATCACCTGGAGCTTCGGCAAAGACGGCAAGAATGTCGGCATGGCCGAAACCACTCAAGAGGCGGCGTATCGCTCGGCGTCGAACGCCTGGCTGACGCTGATGGCAGGCTTCACGACCATACAAAGTCCCGGCTCGCCCACAGACCTGCCGCTGCGCGAAGCCATCGCCAGGGGAATGCTGCCCGGCCCGCGCCTGCTCACGGCTGTCGAACCGCTCATCGGGCGCGGCGAGCAGACAGGGACGCCGGATGAAATCCGCGCCTACGTCCGCAAACAGAAAGAAGCCGGCGCCGACTTGATTAAAATTTTTGCCGCCGGCGGCATGCTCCAGGGCTCTATGACCATGTCGCAGGAGCAACTGAATGCCGCCTGCGACGAAGCCCGCAAGCAGGGCCTGCGCACGCTCGTGCATGCTTACAGAGATGCCGTGCGCGGCGCGACGCTTGCCGGCTGCACGCAGGTCGAGCATGGGTTGGGGGCGACCGACGACGATTTGAAATTGATGGCCGCGCGGGGAACCTATTTCGACCCGCAGGCCGGGCTGCTGCTTGAAAACTATATTCTGAACAAGGAAAAATATGTCGGCAGCCCCTACTACCCCAAAACTCTGGAAGGCTTTGATGTCTTCGAGAAGATTCTGCCGATGAATCACGAGCTGATGCGGCGCGCGGCCAGAGTGCCGGGGCTGAAGATGGTCTTCGGCACAGACGCGGTGGCCGGCGCGCATGGGCGCAACGCCGAAGAGTTTATTGATCGCGTTCGTGACGGCGGCGTCGCTCCCATGGCGGCAATGGTCTCGGCCAACGCGCTCGCCGCCGAAGCGCTCGGCCTGAGCGATCAGATCGGCGCGATTGCCCCCGGCTTGCAGGCCGACATCATCGCGCTCGACGGCGACCCGTTGAAAGAGATCACGGCGGTGCGCCGCGTCGTCTTTGTCATGAAGGGCGGCGTGGTTTACAAGCACGTCGCGCGCGGCGCCATTCCGGCTTACGCCGGCGTGCAGCCTTGATCGATGATTGAGGGATTGCGATGACCAAGAAAGACATTCAATTGCTGCTCGCTTATAACCGCTGGGCCAACGCCCGGATGCTGGACGTCGCCTCGCGCCTGACGCTGCGGCAACTGGCGGAAGATTTATCGACCAGCCACCATTCGGTGCAAGCAACGCTGACCCACACACTGGCGGCGGAATGGGTATGGCTGATGCGCTGCCGGGGCGTCTCTCCGAAAGCTATGTTTGATCCGAACGATTTCGCCGAGCTTGCCGCGCTGCGAAGCCGTTGGGCCGAGGTCGAGCAGGATCAGCAGAACTTGATTGACGAGCAGACCGACGAGAGCTTGCAGCGCGTCATCGCCTATACCAACACCCGTGGCGAGCAATGGGCGTACCCGCTGGGGCAGATCATGCAGCACGTCGTCAATCACTCGTCGTATCATCGCGGCCAGGTCACGGCGATGGTCAGACAGCTCGGAGCCGAAGCGGTGACGACCGACTATCTGGTTTACATCGATAAGCTCGCTAAAGAGGCTTGAGGGCCACCGCTTTGCGCACACAAGGAGAGGACGCCATGAAAAAGCTTCTCGCCCGCCCAAGTTATTTGCTGTTGATCACTTTCCTCTGCGTCATCACGGCGCGCGCCCAGGAGCAAGCGTCGGCGCTTTCGCTCTACTCCCCGGTCGAGCGCCAACTGACGGGGGCACAGCGCCAGCTTTACACGCTCGGCCTGAAGCACGGCCAGATCGCCGAGGTCGTCGTCGAACAGCGCGGCCTTGACGTGGTGGTGGCGGTCAGCGCGCCGGATGGCCACCGGCTCTTCGAGGTGGACACGCCGACCGGGGCGCAAGGCGACGAGAAGGTCGTGATCGCCGCCGAGCAGGCGGGCAACTATCGCATCGAAGTTCGCGCGCTCGATCCGCAGTCCCTGCCGGGCAAGTATCGCATCAACTTCGCCCGCTACTTGAGCGACGCGGAGTACCAGACCGAGCGGCTGGCGGCGCTGGGCCGGCTGTGGGGCGTGGTCAAATACTTTCACCCCTTCCTGGCCTACAAGGAGGTTGACTGGGACGCCGCGCTAATCAAGGCCATCCCGCGGGTCAAAGCCGCGCGCTCGCCGAACGACTATCGCCAGGCCATCGGCGATTTGCTTCAGGTCTTGAATGACCCCGCTACTGTGGTCGAACCGCCGGCGGTCGAACAAGCCGTCGCCGCGCCTGTCGGCGAGAAGAAAGCGCCGACCTACTTCCGCGTGGTTGACGGGTTCGTCATCATTCGGGCCACCGACTGGGCCGCCGCCTTCGTCAGCGGCAATCGCGCGGCGTTTGCCAATCAGCCGCAGATGATGCAAGAGGTCGCCAAAGCAAAAGGCGTCCTGCTCGACTGCCGGTACAGCGGCATCTCAGAATCCGAGCTGCCGCCATTTTATCTCGGCTTCTATCTCGACAGTACGATCCCTGCACTCGTCCAGGGCACGGTCACGCTCGGCACGAATCGTTATCGAATGCACAGCGGCTACCCACCGCAACGCGGCAACACTTCGGGCGGCTATACTTCGTCGCTGATCACGGCGGTGCCGGGTGCGATCAGCGGCCAGGCGCAAAGCAAGAAACCGCTGGCCGTCATCATTGACGAAAAGACGCCCGACCTGATCTCGCTCTTGAGCGGCCTGCAAGCCGCCGGTGCCCGCATCGTCCAGGTCGGCAAGGCCAATGGCTCGCCCGGCGTCGGTGTTTATCCGATGATGCTGCCTGACGGCGTCCGCGTGAAAGTCCGCACCACCGAATTTGTGCATCCGGGCGGCGGCGCGACTTTTCAGGCCGACGCGCAAGTCCCGAATGACGCCGGTGATGAGAAGGTGATCGCCGCGGCGATGGCGGCGCTCGACACGTCGGGCGGCGAGCAGCCGGCAGCCGCAGCCGTGTCCGCCCCTCTCGTCGTGCGCAGCGTCAAGGACGCGCCGTACGCCGATATGAGCTTCCCCGCCGAAGAATATCGCCTGCTCGCGCTCTTCCGCTTCTGGAACGTGATTAATTACTTTGCCCCGTACAAGAACCTGACCGACAAGCCGTGGGCCACGGTGTTGACTGACTTCATCCCGCGCTTTCTCGAAAACAAATCGGCGCTCGAATATCAAACGACGGTCGCCGAGATGGTGGCGCGGCTTCAGGACACGCATGGGTTCGTGCAAGGGCTGACGGCGCTCAACCAGCAACTGGGACTGTTCGCGCCGCCGCTCGGCTTGAGCGCGGTCGGCGGCAGATTGGCCGTCACAGAACTGCTTGATGAAGGCGCGGCGCAGGCCGCTGGACTCAAGGTCGGCGATGTCATCCTCGCCATTGACGGTGAGCCGACCGAGCAGCGCATCGCTTACCTGACAAAGCTCAAGTCTCTATCGACGCCGCAGGCGGCTTACACTTACATTTACCCGTTGGCGCTGCGCGGGGCCAAAGACAGCAAGGCTCGCTTGCGCGTCGAGGGCGCCGATGGCCAGGCTCGCGAAGTCGAGCTGACCCGTACGCTGCCGATGGAAAGAGTCGCCTTTTCCCAGCGCAAGACGCCGATCTACCAAATGCTGCCGAGCGGCTACGGTTACATCGATCTGGCGCGGCTGCCGCTTGTCGAGGCGCACAAAGCGATGGACGCGATGATGAGCGCGCCGGCCATCATCTTTGATATGCGCGGCTACCCGAATGGCACGGCCTGGGAGATCGCGCCGCGTTTGACTGAAAAGCAAGGGGTCACCGCCGCCATCTTCCGCCGCCCGTTGCAGTCGGCGACGAACTTCGGAGACGAAGACCTTCAGGGGAGCACGCCGGATTACGCCTTCGAGCAGAAGTTGCCGCCGGCCAAGGGCGCGATCTACAAAGGCAAGGTCGTGATGCTGATTAACCACGACGCCATCAGCCAGGCCGAGCATACCTGTCTCTTCTTCGAGTCGGCGACCAGCGTCACCTTCATCGGCAGCCCGACCGTCGGCGCGAACGGCGACGTGACCAACCTGGTGCTGCCGGGCGGGATTTACGTCAGCTTTTCAGGCCACAGCGTCAGCCATGCCGACGGGCGGCAGTTGCAGCGCGTCGGCGTGCAGCCGCACATCAAGGCCGAGCCGACGCTCAAGGGAATCCGCGAAGGCCGGGACGATGTGCTTGAAGCCGCGGTGAAATTCCTGGATGCTTCGGCGAAGCACTAGTTGGGCTGTGAGCTGTGTGGGCCGCGAGACTTAATAGAGCATCTCGCAAATCTCGTCCAGCGACATGGTGACCGTCTGATTAGCTTGCCCCGCAAAAGTCACCGTCTGAGCATTCTCATCCGTGGTGATCTGGTAGATATAGCGCGCGCCGGGTTTTTCCACCTGATTGACCACTTCCCATTGCACGTTGTACATGACCATGCCAAAGCTAACGCGATTATCGATATAGCTCATCGGCCAAAGCGTGAAGCCGCCGATGGCCAGCACAGGGCAGGCGGGCGCGGGTTGCAGGACGTCTGGGCCGGCAAGCGATGCGACCTTCATGCCGTCGGGGACCGGCCCCGACGGGCCGGGCAGAGCGATAACGTCGAGCATATCCATTGAGCAAGCCATTTTCTTTCTCCTTTTATTGTTTCCTATCGTCCGAAGGGGTTGATATCACGCCGCGCATCATAGCATAACTTTTTGGAATCGCTATTTTTTTTCGCCGGGCGCGGCTGAAATGGCGCGCGGGCCGCTTCCTTAGCTTGTCGGCCGGCTCTCCGTGCATTGTATTGCAACTGGCGCGCGGAACTTTCCTTGCAACTTTTCGACATTGCGCCTTTCTGCTTTTCGCTCGTCGGTCCGCCATTGTATATTCAGAGTCGCCCGAAAGGACCTTGCATCGCGCCGCCTTCAGGCCATTGCCACTCGTATGCTAAGATTTGAAACGTAAGGAGTAGACGCAGTTGATGAGAATTCGTCACCTCCCCTTCTTCATGCTGATCTTCACGCTCGTGGTGTCGTCCGTGCCTGTGAGGGCCGACGGGCCGCACGACATCATCACCATGACGACCGACCCCAAAGAGATTCGCCAGTGGGAAGTCACTGGCCCGTGGGGCGGCGACGTGCGCACGCTGGTGGCTGCGCCCGATGACAGCAACCTGTTATATCTGGGCACCAGCGACGGGCAAATCTTTCGCTCGACCGATGGCGCGCGCACCTGGCGGCGGTTGAAGCCCGGCGTCGGCGAGCGCGGCCTGTCGGTTGACAGCATCGCCATCGATCCGCGCGACAACCGCATTATCTATGTCGGCGCATGGGCGGTGGCGCGCGATGTTGATGGCGGCGTCTTTAAGAGCGAAGACGGCGGCGAGCACTGGAAGCTGCTCGACGGCACCAAGCGGATGTCTGTGCGCTCGCTGGCCATTGCGCCATCGGATTCGAATATCGTCATGGCCGGCAGCGCCAACGACGACCCCAAGCTCAACGGCACCTGGCGCTCGACCGACGCCGGCCACACCTGGCAGCGCATCTCGCCCGAAGGCGACAAAGAGATTCACAACATCGAATCGATTGCCATCCACCCGCGCAACCCGAACGAAATTTATGTCGGCACCTGGCACCTGCCCTGGAAGACGACCGACGGCGGCGTGACCTGGAAGCAGACCGGTTACAAGGGCAACGGCGTCATTGACGATTCGGACATCTTCGGCATCTCGGTTGACCCGACGCACCCCGAGCTGGTTTATCTGAATGCGTGCAGCGGCATCTACCGCTCGAACTCGGCGGGCGCGCACTGGGTTAAGATTCCCGGCATCCCGTTCACCGCGCGCCGCACCTATTACCTGCTGCCGCACCCGACCAATCCGAACATCGTCTTCGCCGGCACCAGCGAAGGGTTGTGGCGCACCAAAGACGGCGGCAAGCGCTGGATGCTGGTGACCTCGAAGAGCCATGTCATTCGCTCGGTCATCGTCACCCCGGACAAGCCGCAGCGCGTCTTGATCGCCACAGACGATTACGGCGTGCTGACGTCAGACAATCTGGGCGACGATTTCGCGCAAGCCAACACAGGCTTCATCCACCGCCACATCCTGGCCATACAGCCTGACGCGCAGGAACGCGGGCGGTTGCTGGCGAGCGTCTTTCACGATGGCTCTGCCGGCAGCGTTTTTGTTTCCGGCGACGGCGGCGAATCGTGGCAGTCGTCATCACGCGGACTGGGCACACGCGACGTCTTCGCCTTTTATCAAATGCCTGACGATCCGAGCGTGATCTACGCCGGCACCAACACCGGCGTCTTTCGCTCCAATGACCGCGGCGCGAGCTGGGCCTTCGTCGGCAAAGCCCAGGTGAAGGTCGAAAAGCCCGTGAAGAAGCCTGTGCGCGGCAAGCGCGGCCGCCGCGCCGGCGTCGTTGATCCGCAACCGCTGCCGGCTTCGCGCGGCCTCGGCCAGTACCAGGCGGTGCCTGTCGCGATGGTCGTTGCGCAGAAGTCGCGCGGCGCGAAAAAATCGTCACAGCGCCGCGCCCCGAAGAAAGAGAAAAAGCCGGTCGAGCCGGTCGAGCCTCTCGGCCCGTCGATGTTCGAGCTGACGCGCGAAGTTGACGACCTGACGAGCTTCGTTGACGGCGAAGGCCGGCGCGGCTTGCTGGCGGCGACGATGGATGGGCTCTATCGCACCTTCGACGAATCGAAGGGCTGGGAGAAAGTCTACCTCGGCAGCTATGACCCGAACGGGCGCGTCTACTCTGTGTCGACGCATAAAGATACGCCGCGGCGCATCCTGGTCGGCACGAAAGAGGGGCTCTACATTTCTGAAGACGGCGGCGGATCGTGGACGCACACCGACCGCGGCCCGAACGACATGTCTGTGAAAGCCATCGCCCAGGCGCCCAACGATCCGCAGACGATCCTGCTCGGCACCAATCAGAACCTCTTCCGCTCGACCAATGGCGGGCGCACCTGGGTGCGGCGCGGCGGCGGACTGCCGGCAGGCGATTTCACTTCGGTGGTCTTCAACCCGGCGAATCCCGACGAGGTGATGGTTGCCGAATACTCAAAGGGCGGCGTCTATCGCTCGACCGATAAGGGCTACTCGTGGGAGCGCCTCGATGCCGCTGCCGGCGCCGAGCTGCCGACGACGCGCATCTGGACATTATCGTTCGACCCGTTCGACCGTGATCGCATCTACGCCGGCAGTTTTTCGAGCGGCGTCTACGTGCTGACATTTCAAAGAGGAGCCGCAAGCAGTAGTCGGTAGGCAGGAGGCAGGAGGCAGGAGGCAGTCGAATCGGATACGTCACGCTGAAGGTTGAATCCGAATTGACTGCCTCCTGCTTCCTGCCTCCTGCTTCCTGCCTCCTGCCTACTGAAAATGAAGATACACGAATATCAGGGCAAGCAACTGTTGGCGAAGTATGGCGTGACGGTGCCGCGCGGCGAAGTGGTTGACGCCGCCGAGCAGGCGCGCGCCGTCGTCGAGCGTCTCGGATTGCCGGTCGTCGTCAAGGCGCAGATTCATGCCGGCGGACGCGGCAAGGGCGGCGGTGTGAAACTGGCGCGCACCGCTGAAGAGGCCGAGGCGTTGACCCGCCAGATACTCGGCATGAACCTGGTGACGCACCAGACCGGCCCCGAAGGCCGCACCGTGCGCCGCGTCTTGATCGAAGAGGGATTGAAGATCAAGCAGGAGTTTTATCTCGGCATCGTTCTGGACCGCGCCATTTCGCGGCTGGTTTTTATGGCGTCGTCGGCAGGCGGCATGGAGATCGAAGAGGTCGCCGCACGCGAGCCGGAGAAGATTTTGAAGGAAGCCATTGATCCGGCGGTCGGCTTGCAGGCGTTTCAGGCGCGCAAGCTCGCCTTTGGCATCGGCATCCCGAAAGAGTCGGTCAATAAGGCTGTGAAGTTCATGGTGGCGCTCTACCGCGCCGTCGTTGATCTCGACTGCTCGCTCGCCGAAATCAATCCCTTCTTGCTGACCGAAGACGGCGAGCTGTACGCGCTCGACGCCAAGCTCAACTTTGACGACAACGCTTTGTATCGCCACAAAGAGTACGCCGAGCTGCGCGATCTCAGCGAAGAAGAGCCGCTGGAAATCGAAGCGTCGAAGCATGATTTGAACTACATCAAGCTCGACGGCAACATCGGCTGTATGGTGAACGGCGCGGGCCTGGCCATGGCGACGATGGACATTATTAAACTGGCGGGCGGCGAGCCGGCGAACTTCCTTGACGTCGGCGGCGGCGCGTCGCAGGCGCGAGTCGAAAACGCCTTCCGAATCTTGTTGAGCGACGAGAACGTCAAGGCGGTGTTGATCAACATCTTTGGCGGCATCGTGCGCACAGACATGGTGGCGAGCGGCGTCATCGCCGCGGCCCGCAACATCGGCATCACCGTGCCGGTGGTCGTTCGCCTTGAAGGCACAAACGTCGAAGAGGGCCGCCGGCTGATCGATGAATCGGGCCTCGGATTTGTGACCGCTTCGGGGATGAAAGACGCGGCGGAAAAAGCCGTCGGGCTGGCGGCGCAGGCCGGATAGAATTAGAGCATATCCATGTGGCGCAAGCTGTTAGCTTGCGCTCGGACTTGCGCAAGCTAACAGCTTGCGCCACATCAAACCAATCAGCGGCGCTTCGGACCCGTCCGAAGCGCCGCTGGTTTTTTGCGCCGTCGCCGCTCGGTTAAGCGCCTCGGCGGTTGTGCTATGACGCGGGGGTCAGCCGGGCTTGAATCTCGATGTTGATGGGCCGCCCGCCGAGGCCGCTCGCCGGCACACGCACGCTCAACTGATAGCCGCCGCGCAGGCTGTATTCGCCCGGCTTGGTGATGTTGAGCGTCTGGTCGGCGTCGTCGAAGATGCGCACAGGCTTGTCGAACGACGGGCCTTGAAACGAGACTTCGGCGATGTCGAGGTCGGCGATGACCGAGGCCACGAGCTGCACCTTGCCAGTCTGCTCGATGCGGATGTTCATCCAGATCGATTCCTGGATGATGGCCTGACCGGTGGCCGCGGGGTCTTGCGGCAACGTGAGGGTGCCCTTGCTCGAAAACGTCAGCCCCAGGCATTCATAGTTATCTTTGTTGAAGCCGATATATTCCGAGGAAGTCTCCAGCCGCGCCGCGATTGTCGCGGCGCCCGTGCCGGCGCGTTGCTCCAGCACGCGGTTGAACTTTTTGTATTGGTTCTCGCTGGTGACGTTGTAATTCTCATCGCGCGAATCTCCCCGGGTGCCGCTCTTGACCGAGATCGAACCATTGCGGTTGTCGCCGCCGACACGGAATTTCATCGCCTTCTCCTCCTACTTGCGGCGCACCTGAGCGCCGCCTGTGAAGCTCATCGTGAAAGTGCCGTAAGGAACGGTGGCCTGTTTTTTCTCGTCTATCGCAACAGGAATCAACAGCGCCCTGGTCTGCGCCAGCAGCTCGCCGTTCTGATCTTCGAGGCGCACGTCGAGCGGGCCGGCGACATCCGCCGGCATCACCTCTTCGGGAACGAACTGCGCCACTACCATCTTGTCCATGTCGCGTGGCGTGTTCGACACGTAAAACTCATAGCCTTGATGTAGCTTCTTGCCGCTCGCTCCCTCGTATGGCGTGAAGCTCACGGCGCGCACTTCGAGCCGTCCCTTGCAGGTGAACGAGCGGCCGTCCTGCGCGGTGATCGTCGCGCGCGCCGGTTCTTTCGCGCCCGGCGCGCGGCGTATCCAGCGCGTGCCCGGCACGATCACGCGGCCCCAGCAACTCGCCAGCGCCGGCAGTTCTTCGAGCTTGCGCCCGCTGACCTGCGGCGGGTCCGCCTTCAGCTTGCCGCTCAGGGCGCGGGCGACGTAGAGGTCAACTGCCGCCAGCAGCACGCCGATTTCGTCGGGGATTTTCATCGAAGCCATCGGCGCATCGGGCAGCGGCAACAGGTTGATGGCCAGCGATTCGATGATGTCGCGGAAGCCCTGCACTTCCGTCTTGAGCATCGGGTAGAACGTATCGGCGAAGTAATCCGCCGCGCTCTTATGCGAAGCGTCGTCCAGGTGCAACGCCTGGTGGGCTTCCATCAACAGCCGGGCGCACTTCACTTGAATGATCAGGGCGCGGGTGAACTTCGCTTCGAGCAGACCGTAAATCTCAAACAGCCGCTCGCCGCTCCAGCCGAGGTCGGCTTCACGCAACGCCTGCTGCTTCCAAATCTCCAGGAAGCCACGCACGCGCTCGCGGCCCCCGCCGCCGACGTCATCGCCGAGCAAGGCGAGCCGGGCGTTGGCGATGTTGGCGACCACGGGGCTGGCGAGGATGGTGTTGGCCAGTTCCAGCGCGCGTTCCTTGCGCTTGTCCAGCGATGCTTTTGACGTGCCCAGCGTGTGCAGCAGCGCGTAGTAGGTGTCTGCCGAGTTCTCAATCTGTAACATCGTCTGCCAGAGCTCTTCTTCGCGGGCTTCATAGAACAGGGTCTGCACATGCCATTTGAATTCAGTCATCTCATTTTTCAGCTCGGTCAGGTCTTTGCGCAGGTCAGCGATCTTGTTATCCAGCTCCTTGAAGCGCATCTCGGCCCGATGCTCAAAATCCGGCTCGGGTCGCATGCCTTGCATGAGAAAGATCCCCAGCACCGCCTGCTTGGCATAGGCTTCCACGGTGATGCCCTGGATTTCGACGCCCAGCGCCTGTTCAATTCCGACTTCAAGCAGTTTGAAGGCGGCCTCCTTGCCGAGATAGACAACAATCGCCATTGGGTCCATAACCGTTGCTCCTTTCGCGCCACCTGCCACCCACCGCCGACGCTGCGGCGACAGTCCCGCGGCAGGTCCCGCACCGAGCGGGCCGTTGTTTTCGCTCTGTCTCGTTCGAACTGAAACTGAAGAGTGGGTTTGACCGCAACCCCGCGGCGCGAAGGTTATAGCATTTCGGCAAAGAGAAGTCTAGCAGGCGGTCGCCGGACGCTCAGGTTGCCGGATTGCGCCGGAGGCTCAAGCCAGTTTCATCGCATCGAGCTTCAGTAAGCTATGCAACAAAACATTAGCGCCGTTGGCGATGTCGTCGGGGCGTGAGAACTCGCGCGGCGAATGCGAGATGCCGCCGACGCTCGGAATGAAGATCATGCCGACGGGGCCGAGGTTGGCCATCTCTTGCGCGTCGTGGCCGGCGCCGCTCGGCAATTGCTTCGTCGTTAGGCCCAGCCCCTTCGCGGTGTCGTCAATCAGCTTGCGCAGGCGCGTGTCGGTGAGCGCCGGGATGATGGCATTGACTTCGTTGAAGCCGAACGTCGTGCCGGTGGCTTTAGCGATCTGCTCGGCTTCAGCGTGAATGCGGTCGAAGAGGGTTTGAATCTTGGCGGCGTCGAGGTCGCGCAGTTCCAGCCCGAGCGTCACCCGCCCCGGAATCACATTGTAAGCACCGGGTTGAGCTTGAATGCGGCCAACGGTGCCGACCTGGCGACCGGGCGTGCTGGTGACGATGCGATTGACCGCGTCAATGAACCGCGCGCCGGCCAGCAGGGCATCGCGCCGCTGGTTCATCGGCGTCGTGCCAGCGTGATTGGCGAAGCCTTCAACGGTCACGTCCCACTGGCGGATGCCGACGATGCCTTCGACGACGCCGATGTTAATCTTCTCGGCTTCGAGCAGGCCGCCTTGCTCGATATGCAATTCCAGGTAGGCCGCAATGTCGCCGCGCTTGCGCCGCGCCGCACTCAAGCGGTCGGGGTCGCCGCCGATGAATTTGAGCCCTTCGCGAATCGTCTTGCCGCTGCGGGTCGGAAGATTCAACTGCTTCTCTGTCAGCCCGCAACAGAGCGCGTGGCTGCCGATAGTGCCGCCTTCTTCGTTTTGGAAGATGATGACTTCGAGCGGGTGGCGCGTCGTGATGTTATTTTCGGCGAGCGTCTGCGCCACTTCAATCGCCGATAGCGAGCCGACATCGCCGTCATAGTTGCCGCCTTCGGGGACGGAATCGATGTGCGAGCCGATGACCAGCGGCTCGCCTTGCGCTTCGCTGCCCTTGCGCTGCCCGACGAGGTTGCCCGCCGCATCAATCGTCACGTCGAGCCGCGCCTCGCGCATGAGCCGCATCGCATAGTCGCGCCCCTGGCGGTCGGCGTCACTGTAGGCGACGCGGCTGACGCCGCCCTGCGGGTTCTTGCCGAACTCGGCGAGCGCCGCGAGGTGAGCGTTCAAGCGCGCCGCGTTGACGCGCAGCGCGGTCTGCGCGCTGACGCGCATCGTCGCCATCGCGGCGACTGCGCCGAGCATTGCGATATTGAATTCGCGCCGATTCATTTCCATTCTTGAGCACTCGACTATCTATTTTTCAAAGCGGGCGGACGCGGATGTGGCGGAAGCGTGCGCGGCTCGTCGCGCCCCAGGCGCCTTCGCCGCCATGAACCTGCAAGCCGACGTAGCCGCTCGCCGGATAACGCTCGCGCGTATCGGTGAAATCAAGCGTCTGCACATCGTTGAGCCAGGCGGTGATGTGCGCCGGCTGGCCCTGGATGCGGGCGCGCAAACGGTTCCAGCCTTCTTTGCGGTAAGCCTTCTGCCAATCTTTGTACTGCGACAGAAAGCCGCCTTCCGCCGGCGCGTAGAGGCTGCCGACGAAGCCGCCGTCGCGGTAATCGATGGTGACCTGATAACCCATGCCGTCCTCACGCGTGCGCAGGAAGAGGCCCGTATCCACAGGGTAATCGGCCTTGAATTCCAGCTCGATTTCAAAATCAGAGAACGCCGCCGTCGTGCCCAGCAGGCCGCCGCTGTGATCTGTGTCCTGGTTGGCGACCAGCGCGCCGTCTTCGACCGCCCAGACGCCGCCGCGCCCGCCATGCACGGCTTTCAATTGCCAGCCGCGCATGCTCTTGCCGTCAAATAAGCGTTGCCAGCCGGCAGCACTGGCCAGCGAAACAGAAACCGCGAGCGCGATGAGGATGAGCAGGGCTTTGATTCTCATGAGTCATCTCCGACCGGACAGAGTTCGCGAGCAGCGATTCTCGCATGCTTGCGCCGGCTACGGGAAGCGCGAAACGGCCTCGGCCCATGCTTGGCATCCCAGGCGGTTCTGTGTTTTGATTAGTGCGCAGCGCGGATCGGCCATCGCATCAACTAATTCAACTGGAGGGAACAAGCGTGATTGATCGCAGAGCATTCATCACACACATGGCGGGCGGCTTGCTGAGCGGCATGGTCGTTGCGCAGAACGGGATGGGTGGTTTTCTTAAGGGCGGGCTGGATAAGATCGGCTTGCAACTCTACACCGTGCGCCGCGAGTTGCAGAAAGACTTCGAGGGCACGCTCGGGCGCGTCGCCGGCATCGGGTATCGTGAGGTCGAGTTCGCCGGCTACTACGAGCGCACGCCGCAACAGGTCAAAGCGATCCTTGATAAGCTCAACCTGACGGCGCCGTCGGCGCACACACAGCTACAGGGGCTGCGCCAGAATCTCGACAAGCTGATCGAGGCGGCGCACGTCATCGGCCACCGCTACCTGGTGCTCGCCTATTTGTCCGCGGACGAACGCAAGACGCTCGACGATTATAAGGGCGTCATCGAAACCTTGAATAAGGCCGGCGAAACCTGTCGCCGCGCCGGCATCCAGCTGGCCTATCACAACCATGACTTCGAGTTCCCGCCCATCGGCGGCGTCGTGCCGTATGACCTGATGCTCAAAGAGACCAGCGCCGACCTCGTCAAGATGGAGCTTGATCTTTACTGGATCACCAAGGCCGGGCAGTCGGCGACCAAATACTTCGCGGCGCACAAGGGGCGCTTCGCGCTGGTGCATGTCAAAGACATGGACAACACGCCGAAGCGATTCTTTACCGAAGTCGGGCGCGGCGTCATCGATTTTAAACAGTTGTTGCCGCAGGCCAGGAAGGCCGGCGTCAAACACTTCTTCGTCGAGCAAGACGAAACCCCCGGCCCGCCTTTAGACAGCATCAAGATCAGCTACGATTACCTGCACGGCCTTTCTTTGTGAGCCGGCCAGTCTTTAGAAGTTGAGAGCTAAACGCCAGAGGCCAGTGACCGAGGTTTTCTCTTATAACCTCGGTCACTGGCCTCTTTGCTTACGCGATGCCGCGAGCCGGCTTAACGCGATGCCCGGCGGACAGGGGCACTGACGCGGATGGTGATCTCTGTGCCCGGCGTCAATTGCAGGTCGTTGCGACCCTGAACGAAGACCGAGCCAGCACCAGCGCCGCCGCCAACGACTGCGCCGACCACCGCGCCTTTGCCGCCACCGGCAACTGCGCCAATCAGCGCGCCGACGGCTGAGCCAATCGCCGACCGCGTCACCGTGCGGTTGGTCTGGCTGCTGTCGTCTTTGACCACGCCTTCGGTATCAACCCGCAGGGTGTCGCCGTTGACGGCGCGCACGCTGTCGAGCGTGCCATCAAAGCGGGCGCTGCGGCCATTGCGCATGCGGATCGAGTCGAAAGCCAGAGCCAGTTCGGCACGGCCCGTCACCCGTCCGCTGCGATTGACATCGCCGAGGTGGCCTTCGATGATGGCGTCGCGGTACTCCGGCGGCGAAACCACCGTCATCGTGAAGCGGTCGCCGGAGCGCGCCCGCGTGGTGTCGAGCGTTTCATTGAGCCGGGCGACGATCATCTGGTTGTCCGGCACAATATAGTCATTGGTTGAATTGTAGTTTCCGCCACGATCACGGTCATAGCGGTTGTCGCCATAGGCCGGCGAGCCGTTGTAGATGTCCCAACGCGCCGTCGGCGATTCCTGGTCATAGATGCTCTGCACGACGATGGGCTGGTTCAGCCGCTCGCTGTAGAGCCGGCGGGTGACGCGCATCTGCCGCCCGTTGTTGATCGGGTCAAAGGTGACGCTGAAATCGCTGGCGCGGTCACCCGTCGAGTTGATCGTCAAGGTGTCGCCGGTCAGCGACGCCGTGACGCGCGAGGTGCGGTTGCTGTTCGGATAAGTTTCGACATGCTCCTGACCATCGGCTTCAAACGTCAGTTGCGGAACCTTCGACGAAGCCAGCATGATCGTCCGCCCCTGCTTGTCTATGGCTAAGACATCGGGGCTATCAACCCGTCGCAGCAGCGCCTCGGACACGCGCTGGCGGTCACTGTACGGAAGATCGCGTACGGCGCGTTCGACTATCACACGCGCGTCGTCACTCTGAGTCGTATTTAATCGGAACGTTCCCGACAAGCGCGCGCTCACCACTGAATCGCGCGGATACCCGCTGCCGCGGGTGTCGTCACGGCTCCAATCCCAGGCGATGTTATAAGCCGTCGCCAGGCTATCGAGATCGGTGCGCAGCAGTTGCCAGTCGTTCTCGGCGGTCGAGCTTAACTGACGCCGCTGCATGAAGCGGTCTATGCGAGCGGCGCGATCTAGCACCGCCTGTACATCGGTATTGCTCGCCTGATTGCGGTTATAGCGGCTACGCAGCTCAAGGACAGCCTGTTGGAAATCGCTGACCATGCGGTCGAGCCTATCCTCTCTTTGCGTGTTCTCCACTTCACGCTGGTTCATCGCCTGTTGGGCGGTGTTCTTAAACCTTACAGTGCGCTGTTCAATGCGCGCCAGAATCTGTGAGGTCTGGCGGTCATCGCGGCGTGCCCAGCGCCCCCACTGCTGCGCCTGCGCTACGGTGGTCATGCCAAGCAGCGCCAGGACTATGGTCAAAACCATAGATTCTCTTATTCTGTGCATATCCGTTGCCCTCCTTGTTTATTGCCGTGTGCTGATTTCTTCGCCCTATTGTTCACTTCGTTATATGCACTAGCTATGCCAGTGCGGGCAGTCGGGATTTGCAAAGCCGGCGGCTTCTGCTATGAATAGATTTCGCAACCGAAAGCCGATTGAAGGAGCGATCATGGAAGAACCGAAAGCCACCTGGCACCGCTGGGACGACATGCCGAAAGAGCAGGTCAATGATTTGCTGGCGCGGCGTTTAATCACCGGCGAACGGATGATGCTGGCCCATGTTTATCTCGACAAAGGCAGCATCGTTCCGCGGCACGCGCATGAAAACGAGCAGATCACTTACATTCTCGAAGGCGCGCTGCGTTTCCATCTCGGCGCCGACGGCCAGGAAGAGGTCATCGTTCGCGCCGGCGAAGTCCTGGTCATTCCGGCCAATCTGCCGCACCAGGCCGAGGCGCTCGAAGACACGCTCGACGTTGACATCTTCAGCCCGCCGCGACAGGACTGGCTCGATAAGACGGATGATTACCTGAGGCGCACCTAAAGATGGAGCTTGGGCTGAAGGAAAAAGTCGCGCTGGTGGCGGCGGCGAGCCGCGGACTCGGTCGCGCCGTCGCAGAGGAGTTGGCCGCCGAAGGCGCCTCGCTCATCCTCTGCGCGCGCGGCGCTGAACAGCTCGATGAAGTATGCGCGGCGCTCCGGCCCGCCACCGCGGGCCGCGTCATCGGCGTGGCGGCTGACCTGTCGGTGACCGCAGACATTGAGCGCGTCGTCAGTCGCGGGCTTGAGCGCTTCGGACGCATAGACATTCTGGTGACGAATACCGGCGGGCCGCCCGCCGGGCCGTTTGAAAGCCTGAGCCGCGAGTCCTGGGAGGTGGCATTCCAGCTCTTGCTTGCGAGCGTGCTTGAGCTGACCCGGCTGGTGTTGCCGGGGATGAAGGCGCGGCGTTGGGGGCGTATCTTGAACGTCACATCGATTGCGGTCAAGCAGCCGGTCGCCAATCTCATGTTGTCGAACAGCTTGCGCGCCGCCGTAACGGGATTTGCGCGGACGCTTGCGAACGAAGTCGCGGCGGATGGGATCACGGTCAACAACATCCTGCCGGGATATACGCGCACCGAGCGTGTTGAGCAACTGGCCGAAGCGATGGCAGCCAGGGAAGGAATCGCGGCTGAAGTGATTAAAGCGCGCTGGGAGGCCGAGATTCCCCTCAGGCGATTGGGCGAGCCGCGCGAGTTTGCGGCGCTCGCGGCCTTCCTGGTTTCCGAGCGCGCCAGTTATATCACCGGCAGCTCGATTGCCGTAGACGGCGGCTGGATTCGCTCACTGCTCTGAAGCATGCTCGACATCGCTGTGTTTGACCTGTGGACGCGATGACAGGGAGGCACATGCGAAGACTCGGATTCAGCAAAGAAGTCCTCAAGCGTGTGGCGCGGCGCGTCTGGCGCGAAAGCGGCGAAGACGACGTGCTCGGCGCGTCGGCAGAGCTGGGCTACTACTTCCTGCTGGCGCTCTTTCCGATGCTGATCTTTCTGACCAGCCTGATCGGCTTCATTCCCGACCTGCAAGCAAGCATCTTTCATGAGCTGCGCCGCATAGCGCCGAGCGATGCCATGCGTGTCGTCAACGAAACGATGGAAGATGTGGTGAGCAAGCGCGGCGGCGGCTGGCTATCGTTCGGCGTACTCGGAACCTTGTGGGCGGCCTCGACCGGCACGGCGGCGCTGATCGACACGCTCAACCGCGCCTATGAAGTGAAAGAAACGCGCAGTTACTGGAAGGTGCGGCTGATTGCGCTGGGGCTGACCATCGGATTATCGCTAGTCATCATTGCCAGTTCGACGATCATCATGTTGAGCGACCGGCTGCCGGTGTGGATCAGCCAGCGGCTGGGAATTAGCGCTGGTTGGCTCGGTTGGTGGACGGCGATAGATTACCTGCTTGGCCTGTTTTTGTTAGCCCTGGCGGCGGGAACGATCTATCGCTTCGGGCCTGACCTGAAAGGCAAGTGCCGATGGATCACGCCCGGCTCGATCTTTGCGGCCCTTGCCGCGGCCCTCGCGTCGTGGCTGTTTTCGCTCTACCTGCGCTTTGCGCCGAGCTACAGCGCGACCTATGGGTCGCTCGGCGCGGTCGTGGTGCTGATGCTCTGGCTCTACCTGATCGGCCTGGTCATATTGATCGGCGGCGAGATCAACAACGAAATCGAAAAGCTTACCTGCGAGCCGAAACTGAATCAACGATGACGCCGCTCAAGCGGGGCTGCGCTGTGGCGCGGGCAGACGCGCGGGAGTTTCCGGGCGCGGCGCCTCCGCGGTTTCGACGACACCCGGCAAGGTGATTTCGACGACGAGGCCGCCGCCCTCAGCGTTCGCCGCGCGGATCGTGCCGCCGTGGATTTCGACGGCGCGCTGGCTGATCGACAGCCCAAGGCCAACGCCGCCCGATTGCCGGTCACGTGCGTCGCCGACGCGGTAGAAAGGCCGGAAGATTTTCGCCAGTGCCTCCGGCGGCACGCCCTGCCCGTAATCGCGGACGCGAATCAGCGCGCCTGCCGCGCCCTGGTTGTGCAGGCCGATCTCGACTTCCGTTCCTTCAGGCGTGTAGAGCACGGCATTGCGCACGACGTTCTCGATGGCGCTGCGCAGCAACTGTTCATCGCCCTGTAGAAAGCCGCTCTCTTCGCTCACGACGCGCACCGTCTTGCCTTGGGTCTTGGCCTCGAAGTCGGCGTCTGCCGCCACCTCTTCGACCAGCTCTTGCAGGTTGACCAGCGTCCGCGCCTGCGCCGTCGCCGCGCTCTCCATGCGGGCGAGCGCCAGCAGTTGATTGATCAGCGCGTTCAGACGCTGCGATTCGCGGTCCATGCGCTCCATCGCCCAGCTCGCCTCGCTGGGGTCGCCCTGGCGCGCCAGCTCAAGGGCGATGTTCAGGCGCGTCAGCGGCGAGCGCAGCTCATGCGAGATGTCATGCAGCAAGCGCTGCTGCGAAGTCATCAGGCTCTCGATGCGCTCGGCCATCACGTCGAAGTCGCGGCCCAGGTCAGTCAATTCGTCGCGCCGCCGCGTGCGGAGCCCGACGCGCGCCGTCAGGTCGCCGGCGGCGAGCTTGCGCGTCGCCTCGCGCAGCTTGACGATGGGCGAGCTGAGATAGCGCGCCAGCAGATAACAGACGAGCCCCGCGGTGAAGATATAGGTCAGCAATTGCGCCCACCAGACGCGTGGCAAGAAAGGGAAATGCGGCGGCCCTGGCGGGCGGTGGCCTTCGGCGACCACGACATACGGATTGCCGCTTCTTCCGTAAGCCGGGCGCACCATCCAATCACCGCCGCCGCGCCGCGGCGGGCGCGAGCGGCGGCTGTGCCGCAAGGCAAAAGTAAAAAGTACAAAGGTAAAAGGTCGGCAGGGGATTGAATAAATAGCTTGAGGCTACCTCTTAATCCGGCTCCGCCACTTTTACCTTTTGCCTTTTACCTTTTGCCTTTTATCTAAAGGGGGTGATGTGCAGACCGCGGACGAGTTGGCTGATAACGTAAGGTTGTACCTTCTCTATTCGTTTACCGCGACGTGGGCCAGTGGCCATGGTTGTGCAGGAAAGGGAGAGCCTGCGCGGCACCGCTGCGGCCCACGTTGCCATCTCTCGCAACTTTCGCGCTGATCACTGAAGTTTGTACTAGCGCCGCTTTTGCCACCATTGCTAAAATGAAGTTGCCGGTTGCAGCGTCCGAGAGCGTCTGCGCGGGCACTTGGCCAATCAGTGGTAAAATAAGCGAAAGTTTAGACTCAAGAAAGTCAGCAGCGGTTACGGCTTCCGTGTAGCGCACGCTGTTAGCTTGCGCGAGTCTCGGCGCAAGCTAACAGCGTGCGCTACACCCGAATGAAATCCGCTGGTCGCGGCCTGCCCGGCGGCAGGTCGCAAAAGAATCGCTATCCGAAGTTCAGGAGGTAGAGTGTTCATGTTGCGTTTCGTGCGTTGCAAATCGAAAGCGTTGCCCATGCTTCTGTCTGTCGCCTTGTTAACCTTCAGCCTGACTGGCGGGCCTGTGACGCGGGCCGCGGGCACCGGCTCGCCAGCCGCCGCGCCATCCATTCATCCGACTGAATTCAGCGGCGCCGGCAGCTTCTCGCTCACCGTTGCCGATGGCCGGCTCGCCTGTAGCAAAGCGACGCTCGCCGCCGCTCAACAGATGCGGCAGCGCGACCTGACGCAGCCCTTGCACGTCATCACGCCGCCGCGAAGCGCGCAGATTCATACCGAAGCAGTCACGGCGGAGGCCGCGAGCGGCTTGCGGATCACCTTGCGCGCCACCCAGCAGCTTGAGAATTATCCCGCCGCCAAAGCGGCCTTCATCGAGGCCGCCGCCGCCTGGGAAGCGGTCATCGATGCGCCGATCAGCGTCGTGATTGACGTAGACTTCGGCCCCACCTGGTTCGGCGAAAAGTACGACTCGGACACGCTTGGCGAAACCGACTCGCAGGTGCTGGGTGATTCGGCGATCTACTCAGACGTGCGCGCGGCGCTGCTTGCGAATACCTCTTCGAGCCTGCAAAGCTCGACCTACGACCTGTTGCCGCAAGCGAGCGTGCCGACAGACATCGGTAACACGACTTACATTCTGGCGACGTCGGCCAACTGGCGAGCGCTCGGCCTGATTGCGTCGGACGCCGACCCGGATGGCGAGAAGGCGACGCTCGGCAGCCCGCCGGCCATCGGCTTTAATTCCAAGTGGAGGTTTGATTTCGACCCGAGCAATGGCATCAATGGCAACCAGCTCGATTTCAACGCCGTCGCCACGCATGAGATTGGCCATGCGCTCGGGTTCATTTCAAATGTTGGAGACCGCGAGCTGGATCGCACGGACCCTGTGGCGGTTTCAATCTTCGACATCTTCCGCTTTCGTCCGGGCATGACCTTGAGCGCGTTTACGACGACGCCGCGGATTCTTTCTTCGGGCGGCAGTCAGAATTTCTACTTCGACGGTCAGGAGCTGGCGTTATCTACGGGGCGGCCCGACGGCACGGGCGGCGACGGCGAGCAGGCTTCGCACTGGAAGGACGATTCGCGGCTCGGCCTGCACATCGGCATCATGGACCCGACGCTCGGCGACGGCGAGCAGGAGAGCATCACCGACAACGACCTGATGGCGCTCAGTGCGATGGGCTACAGGATCAAGAGCGCACAGTCCAACCCGAGCGGCCCGACGATCAATGCGGTCAGCTTCACCGGCGCGAAATTGAAGATCAAAGGCAAAGGCTTCACCGGCGCGCTCCAGGTCGAGATCAATGGCGTAGTCATCGCGCCGCCGCTGGCGATCAGTAATTCGGGCAAGAAGCTGCAAATCAAAGGTGATGCCGTGACCCTGAACCTGCGCAGCGGCACGAACCAGATTCGCGTCCTCAACGACGGCATCGAATCCAACACCCTGGCCTTCTCGCTATAAATCAAAGCGGAAGGAGAGACACGGGGACGCGGGGACGCGGCGAGGGAGAAAGACGACGCGGGGACACGGGGACGCGGCGACGCGGTGAGGGAAAGACACAGAGGCTAACAGTTCGTCTTCCTTTCCCCGCGTCTCCGCGTCTCCGCGTCTCCGCGTCTCTCTTCGCCGCGTCGCGCACTCATTGCGCGGGTGGCGATGGCGGCAGCTTACGGCGGTGCGGCAGACGCTCGACGTGGCTGGCAGCGACCCAGGCGGTCAAGGTCTCGACATCGTTGCGCGAAACGGTGCGCAGAAGAATGTCGCGCTGTTTTAAGGCTTGCAGGCCGCGCGAAAGCGCCTCGTCCTGAGCGGCACGGCTCGCCACCTGTCGTTCCAGGCTATGATTGCGCGCCGCCGTCGCCTCTTCAAAAGCGGCGATGTCAGCATTCAGATCGTCGATGAAATCCGCCGGCAGGCCATAGCGCATAAAGTCGCTTTTCAGCGGCAGCGCGTCCGCCGCAAAGGCCCGCGCCGCCGTCAGCCAATCGTGATCGCCGCCGCGCGGCATGCGAAATTTGTCACCGAGGCCGGTGATCTCCAGGGCCAGGCCGTTGGCGATGCGGTTGATGACTTCGAGGTCTTCGCGCAAGGCAGCGCGGGCGGCGGCTTTGCTGCCGGTGCTCTGCCGCGCCTGGCCGGCGCTGGTCGCGTGCGTCGTCACATGGGCCGTCAATTCATCAACCGCCGTATTGATCTGCGCCAGCAGTTGCGCGGCAAACTGTCCGGCGGCAAAGAGCGCCGGGTGTCGCGCGCCAAAGTCGCGGACGCGCGTGAGCGTCGCCAGCTGGTTCCTTTCAATATCTTTCATCTGCAAATCCTCCTGAAATGAGAGTGAAATCGTGAGCGCCGCGCGCCGGCAACCATGCTGGCGCGGCGGTTGGTGGTGCGAGCCCGGCGGCTGGTGACGCAATCGCCGCTGGCCGCCTTGCGAAAGCCGCTTTCCCCGCCCGGCGCTGTCGCTTCCCCCGTGCCAGAGTCGCGTTCCCCCGTGCGAGCAAAGAGTTCCCCCGTGCCAGAGTCGGCTTGCCGGGTGTTGACGGCAGTTTCCCCTGTGCGGAAGAGGGGGTGGCGCGTGCCGGGCGCGGGTGAGGCATGGTGATGACCTCTGTAGAGGCGGCGAGCCGCCGCGTTGACGATGTCGTAGCGGGCGCGTCGCCCGCCGGCAATGATTTTGCGAATGGCCTGGCGGTGACCGCCGCGCTGAGCGTCGGTGGCGCCGGGGCCGTAGCGTGGATTCCCGATTGCTCGTTCGCTCTCCTATAAGGTAAAGACGAAAAAGTTAAGCAAATCTGGCAAATATTTTCAGCGGCAAGATGGATGACGGCAGGCAGGCGATTGACAAAGGCGGGATTGGGGAATAAAGTAGGCGCACCTGGAAGCGATATGGGCTAACCCCATGAAAGCGAAAAAAGGGGGGAGGTTAGCCGGAACAGGCTAACTGTTGAGATATTTGAAAATAGAATAATAAACCCACTTAAAAACAATTCGAGAGCCGGTAGAATTTGCGGCAAAAAATCGGGGTTAGCCGGAATGGGCACTTAAAGTCTTGAAAATGAAGGCCGCAAAATGGGGTCTCTTGGAATTGAAGACGCGATCATTAGCGGATTGAAACTCATAAAACTCCTTAGTTAGCAAATGGAACTTTGCAGCTTGGAATTGAAGACGCGATCATTAGCGGATTGAAACCCACCGCCTTTCGCGTCGTCAATCGCCGCCCTCTCCTTGGAATTGAAGACGCGATCATTAGCGGATTGAAACGACGCAGCCGGTCAAGATTGGCCGTTACCGGCGAGCACTTGGAATTGAAGACGCGATCATTAGCGGATTGAAACAACGATGGGCCGTGGAAATACTGTGGCCGCTGTTGGCTGCCTTGGAATTGAAGACGCGATCATTAGCGGATTGAAACTCTGTGCCGCTTGCCCTTCGGCTTCCTTAAGGTCTTCTTGGAATTGAAGACGCGATCATTAGCGGATTGAAACGGATCGGAGGCCCGCCACTCATGATCGCCTCCTTTCACTTGGAATTGAAGACGCGATCATTAGCGGATTGAAACCTGCCAAGGCTCGCTGTAGGGTCGTTACCCTTTCGGTTTTCTTGGAATTGAAGACGCGATCATTAGCGGATTGAAACGCGTACACGATGACGTCTGCTTCTTTGAGCCGGTTCTTGGAATTGAAGACGCGATCATTAGCGGATTGAAACATTTAAAACTTAGCAGAGTTGCTCTGCCTCACTTTTCTCTTGGAATTGAAGACGCGATCATTAGCGGATTGAAACATGCGAGTCGTCATCTCAGTCTGCACGCGCTGAATCTCATCTTGGAATTGAAGACGCGATCATTAGCGGATTGAAACCCAAAGGGGTCAGCCTCTACAGCGACTATAGCAACCTTGGAATTGAAGACGCCATCATTAGCGGATTGAAACCCCGCGAAGGTGAATGGGAGGGCAAGGTTCATCTTTCTTGGAATTGAAGACGCGATCATTAGCGGATTGAAACGTAAGTGACGGCGAAGTACGACCGCTGTTTACCTAGCTTGGAATTGAAGACGCGATCATTAGCGGATTGAAACGTAAGGTCAGCATTCGTCGTGGCAAGGTCAGCGGCGTCTTGGAATTGAAGACGCGATCATTAGCGGATTGAAACATGTTTTTGCCAGGCCATCAGGCCTAGTGACATAGTCTTGGAATTGAAGACGCGATCATTAGCGGATTGAAACAGTAAGACTTCGCAATACTCGTATTGCTCCCTTATCTTGGAATTGAAGACGCGATCATTAGCGGATTGAAACACCACTCAAGGTACAGCTTATCGAGCGTTTCAGTGTCTTTTCTTGGAATTGAAGACGCGATCATTAGCGGATTGAAACTTTAACGCCTTTGACCGTCCGACCGTGCGCTATATCCTTGGAATTGAAGACGCGATCATTAGCGGATTGAAACAGGCCGCGTCCCGGCGGTCCGTAGCTATAGCCTCGCTTGGAATTGAAGACGCGATCATTAGCGGATTGAAACATACTCTCCTCCTTTCTTTGCCACATGGCTAATCTCTTGGAATTGAAGACGCGATCATTAGCGGATTGAAACCCGATTACGGTGCCTTCCAGGCAGAGTAGAAGCCTGATCTTGGAATTGAAGACGCGATCATTAGCGGATTGAAACCCCATAATTTGAAGCTCGCAAGGCTTCTTAGGGGCGCCTTGGAATTGAAGACGCGATCATTAGCGGATTGAAACGCAAGCGGGCCTGTTAGCCCACTCAACTTTCGACTTCTTGGAATTGAAGACGCGATCATTAGCGGATTGAAACTCTTTGACGGGCAGCAATCTCCGGCAAGCGGACTGCACTTGGAATTGAAGACGCGATCATTAGCGGATTGAAACTTTTGTGGCATCCGACCTTGGTGGCTTCTTCGCCGCTCTTGGAATTGAAGACGCGATCATTAGCGGATTGAAACCCGCACTGGCACCCCTTCGGGTCAAACCGCTGACCCAGCGCTTGGAATTGAAGACGCGATCATTAGCGGATTGAAACATAAGCCGAGCGGCCACAACGACGACGGAGTTGTTCACTTGGAATTGAAGACGCGATCATCAGCGGATTGAAACGCGCCGTCGCCTGGTTTGTCATCACTCATACATTCTTGGAATTGAAGACGCGATTATTAGCGGATTGAAACCGTAGTTCTGCTGTTTCCGACACCCCGTTGTGGTCTTGGAATTGAAGACGCGACTATTAGCGGATTGAAACCTGCGTGATCTCCTCGTTGGGACAATTGTCTTTAACGGTCCTTGGAATTGAAGACGGGACTATTAGCGGATTGAAACCGCCCTCTGGACAGAAACGCAAACAGCTTCTGTTCCATCTTGGAATTGAAGACGCGACTATTAGCGGATTGAAACAATGTATACCGCATAAAACCTCCCGAATGTTGTGGGGCTTGGAATTGAAGACGCGACTATTAGCGGATTGAAACCCGCACTGGCACCCCTTCGGGTCAAACCGCTGACCCAGCGCTTGGAATTGAAGACGCGATTATTAGCGGATTGAAACCCGGGTGATTACAGAACCCTGCGAAAGAACGCCATCGAACGCTCGCGTTCAGCGGGGCTGTGAATGGCATTGAAAGAAAGTTTAAGAGCAGCGTGGCACGGTCTCCGCTGCAACGGCTGGTTAGACGCTGCTCGGCTTATCGTTATTAAATTCCCGCCTTAATAGTCTTGCCAGCATTAGACCTTCTCAATAATAATCTTGCTAGAGGTGACAATGAAACCGCTGAAGAAGGAAATCAAAATCGAACGGCCCAAACGGGAAACCGTTGATCGCCAGCAGGCATTGAAGCGAGTTAAAGCGTTCTCAAAACGTAAGGAGAAACTTATTGCCTCGATCAGAGAAGGTTCGCATTGAGATTTTCATCCCTGATTTGCCGGACCCTATTTATAGCCGCATTCTTGATGAGTTAGGCGATGAGCTCAGTTACGCGTTTGGCGGTTGTACAGTGACTCTAACCTCCGGGAAATATCGTTCGGCATCAGGAATAATATTGCCCGACAAAATAAATCTTCTTTTCACGGATACGCCTTTTCGTTGGGAAGAGGATCGCAACGTAATTGAGCAATACGGGCAAGAACTCCAAAATGTCGTGCAGCGAGCTTTGGAAAAAGAGGAAGCCATCCTTATAGCTGTATACCCTGTCTTTCATCTAGATTGACCTAAGTTGGGGACTCACAGGATTTCTTACAGGCATCTAACTTATACCGACTTGCGGATCAAAATGAGAGTGAGGCGTGAGGCCATCAGTCAGTACCGCCTGCGGTCGCGGGCGGGTCTGATGTCGCACCCGCCCGCTACCGCAGGCGGTACTGACCTCACGATGATTTTAGAATTGAAGACGCGATGATTAGCGGATTGAAACCTAACGACATACCCCGACACGCCATCGGTGTTCCATGAGGCTTTGAATTAAAGACGCGATTATTAGCGGATTGAAACTCCTTCCTGCCCGCCGCGAGATTCGCCGCGAAGAGCCTTTGAATTGAAGACGCGACTATTAGCGGATTGAAACCGCAGTCGGGCTGTCCGCCGTGAATTCATTCGTGGGCTTGGAATTGAAGACGCGATTGATAGCGGATTGAAACTTCTCCTTATCGGCATTTCTGCCTCCTTAGCGGCTGGACGTCTTTGAATTGAAGACGCGATTGATAGCGGATTGAAACGACCTTGTACCGAAGGATGAGCAGCAACAAGCGGCGCTTGCTTGGAATTGAAGACGCGATTAATAGCGGATTGAAACGCGACTGCTTGGGCGTAGATGTCTGCGGGCAAAAATACGCTCTTTGAATTGAAGACGCGATTGATAGCGGATTGAAACTGTAGGCGCTCAACTCGAACATCGAAACACTGCCATCTTGGAATTGAAGACGCGATGATTAGCGGATTGAAACTCATGCTACTGAGATGTTTCACTTCGCATGGTTCCCTTGGAATTTAAGACGCGATTGATAGCGGATTGAAATGACAGAGCCCGCCACAGGCTGACTGAATTACAATCACTTTGCTTGCAATAGACACCGCCGCAGTCGGGTAATTCGCAATATCTAACTTTGCAGGTGGCTTGACTCCCCTTAATCTCGGTGATAACATCCGCGCCGTTCGCTGGCTCCTCAACGAGCAGATCAATCGGGTATACCAAGGCTTCGGACGATCTTTCCTTTAGTTAATCAAGCATCAGGTTTCGCACCGGGCGGTGCGCTGCTGATCTTGAGAGGTAGCTATTACGTTAGTGTCAGCCCTTCGCTTAGCACGTTCTCTGGTGGTGAAACGGTTTTATGCGACCTGAGGATTTTGCCGCGCTTGATCTTTCGCGCTACGAATTGCGCCTGCGGGCCTTCGGGGCGGTCGGCCTCCCGCATTACCTCGGCTCGACCCTGCGCGGCGCGTTCGGGCGGGCGCTGAAGGATGCGGTTTGCGTGATGGCGCACCGCAATTGTGAACGCTGCCTGGTGGCTGATCGTTGTGGTTATCCCTATATCTTCGAAACCCCGCCGCCGTCGGACATCTCGCTGTTGCGCGGGCAGCAGCGCGCTCCACACCCGTTTATTCTCACGCCGCCCATCCCTCAATTCGTGCCCAGTCAGGCTTCGCATAAGGCCAAAGCGACACCGCAGCCCGGCAGCGCCATTCAACTCGCAGATGGCCGAGCGGTTCGCCTCGTTCAATCGTCCGGCCTCGCCACTTCAGAAGAGAGGCGGATGCTCAAGACCGGCGACGCTCTGACCTTTGAATTGCTGTTGATGGGCCGTGCCAGCGAATTTATGCCTTACGTCGTTTACGCGGTGAGTGAAATGGCTCGCCATGGATTGGGCGCCGAGCGAGGCCGTTTCGAGTTGAGCGATGTGGCGCTCATAGATGAACAGGGAGCCGCGCTTGAGGTCTACTCTGAAAAAACGCAACGCCTGACAGTGCCCGGCCAGGCGACAAAGTGTCTCAGTGATTTGATCAGCCGCCGGCTTGAGCAACTGGCGGCAGCGCCCTTCAGCGCCGACACGATTGGTTTGCGCTTTGTGACACCGGCGCGCATTCGCGTCGAGGGCGATCTGCAAGTCGGGCTGAGCTTCGACTTGCTGGTGCGCAATCTGCTGCGCCGCGTTTCATTGCTTGCCGTTGTACACGGGCGCGCCCCATTGGACGTGGATTATCGCGCTCTGCTTGACCTGGCGGGTGGTGTCAAAACGTCTTGCTCCGCCGTGCGCTGGTGGGATTGGGAGCGCTACTCAAACCGCCAAAAGACGAAGGTTAGTCTCGGTGGCTTCATCGGCGAGGTCTATTTTGAAGGCGAAGCCCTGAGGGATTTTCTGCCCCTGCTGGTGGCTGGTGAAATCTTGCATATCGGAACCGGAACGAGTTTTGGGCTGGGCAAGTATCGTATCGTGATGCCGCACGGCGAGCCCTCAAAGACGATGGCAGACAGTCTCACGTAACGCGTGGCGAACGGCACCAGCCGCACGACATACGGGTGAGTGTTAAAGATGACCTCAGACGAAAAGACCCTCTTGATGGCCGTGTTGCTGCAAGGTCTGGACGAGTGTCTTCAACCAGCCGAGCGCCGCGCCACGCCGGCTTCCGAGCCTGCTGTGCCGTCCGGTTTCTCCTTTGCCGCCTGGCAGGATGATTTCGCTCGCTGTGTTGATGCCCAATTGCTTCAGAATCTGATTCTCCATTACCGAAAAAGCGCTGTGCCATCCTCCACTGCGCCGGAAAGCGCGCATGTCCGGGCTTTGCTTGAACTGATGCGCGCCGCGGATCGCCTCGCCTCGCCGAAACGCTCTGGTGATACAGCCCATCCGTCATCTCGGACGCCGGGACTTGCACCGGTCTTCGACTGCATCGAACTCATCAATTCACATACGCCTGCCCCGCGCCACTACCCTGCAAAGCCGCTGAGAGCGACCGACACGACCGAACCGCCGCCGTTTTTTGATCTCGAAGCAGAGTCGGCAAAGCCAGCGGAAGTCGCCAATCATCAACAGGCATTCAGGCAGCGGCTGGATGAATTGCGCCATTATATTAACTGGGACAACTTCGATTGCGTTTACACACACTTGTTTAGTCTGGTGCAGACTTATGGGTGGTGCATTCCCGCGGGCGCGCAAACTAACGCGCCGGAAATTTCTTTATACGACCGGCTGCGCAGCACAACAGCGATTGCCGCGTGTCTGTATAAGTTTCATGCGGCTAACGATACGCTCGCCGAATCCGCGATAGCAGCGCCGAATCCGCCGCGTTGTGTCTTGTTAACCGGCGGCGTATCCGGCATTCAAGATTATATCTTTGGCATCTCGACAGTCGGCGCTGGCGGAGTCGCCAAACGGCTGCGCGCCCGTTCCTTTTATATCCAGCTTCTCAGCGAAGCGGCGAGCTTGCAGGTGATCCGTGAGTTTGACTTGCCACTGACGAATCTTTTGATGGCGTCGGGGGGCAAGTTTTACATCCTGCTGCCGATGCTGCCCGATACCGGCGACCGGTTGAAGCGCCTGCAACAGGCGTTTGATGAATCATTACTGAACGATTTTCATGGCGAGGTGGCTATCAACCTCGCCTGGCAAGGCATGGACGACGGCGGTTTTGCCGCCGGAGAATTCAGCCGCGTGCTGGCGCGGTTGCACGAGCAACTGCGCCGGCGCAAGGCGCAACGGCTGGCCGGTGCGCTGCAAAGCGAAGGGCTGTGGCGATCTGCTGACATCTTCGTGCGCCAACCTTTTGATGGCGAAAGCGTATGCGCATCCTGTGGTCGCTTTGCGGCGACGGAGCATAGCGAGGATGGTGAATCGTCGGGGCCGGATATCTGCGCGCAATGTTTCAAACAACTTCATCTGGGCCGGGAATTGACCCGTGCGCAGTTCATTTCTTTCTTTACAGGAAATGAAGGACGAATTCCGTGTCTGGGGCTTAGCGCAACAGTAGATAAGCGACCCCATCAAGGAGCGTTTCTGTTGGTGCGGCTGAATGATCCCGCTCTAAGCCGGGCCGGGCAGTTTCCAGTGATGTTTCGCTATTTGGCGAATTACATCCCGCGCCATGACGACGGAAATCCCAAGTCGTTCAGCGACATCGCCGGCGATGGGCTGCTTGGCATTCTCAAAGCCGATGTCGATTATCTTGGCCAGGTTTTCCAGGAAGGCTTGCGCCGCGACGGCACCGGTGAGGGGCTTGATACACTACCGCGCGTGGCGGCGCTCAGCCGTGAGTTGGACTGGTTCTTCTCCGGCTGGTTGGAATGGTTGTTGAGCACGAAATACACGGATTGTTACACGGTCTATTCGGGCGGTGATGATTTGCTGATCGTCGGCCCGCGTAAAACCACAATGAGCTTGGCCAGCGAAATATACGAAGCCTTCAAGTGCTACACCAGGCATCCTGAAATCAATCTCTCGGCGGGGATTGCGGTCGTCAAGCCAAGGTTGCCTCTGGCTCACACGGTCAAGCTGGCCGATGTGGCCTTAGATAAGGCGAAGCATATGGGGCGAAATCGCCTTTGCATTCTGGGCGAGGTTTTGGAATGGCAGGAGGTTGCCCCGCTAGTTGGAGAAGTTAAAGCTCTAGGAAGCTACAAGCCGAAATCGAGCTTTCTCTATCACCTTCTACGCTGTGGAGAGTTATGGCAAAGCTACGACCGAGACCGCCAGTTGCTTGGCTTACGTTATCATCCGATGCTCGCGTATCAGATTGCCCGCAACGTCAGCGCGAAGAACGAGTCTGGCCTCTATAAATGGGCGACGCAACTGCTTGAGATTCCGCCGGGGAATAGCACCCGCAGAGTCCTGAAGCATTTGCGGCTGATCACGCAGTGGGTTCTGTTAAACAGAAGGGAGAAAGAAGAATAGGTGAACGGATGGAAAAACGTGCATGTAAACAATGCGGAACGTCTTTTGTGCCGAAGGAGGCCCGACATACCCTTTGCAGTAATTGCGTGAGTAAAGCCAAAGGTGGAGGCAACGCGCCGCGAGGTCCACAGCCACAGCAAAGGGGGGAGTTGGCAAAGTTCAAAGTCTATCTGGAACAGCTGGACCAGACTGGCTACTTTGATGCAGATGGCAACTTGCGTGAAGAACTCGTCGTCAAGGACGCAGACCTGGTGGCATGTGTGCTGTCAAATGCCGGAGTGACGAGCGGCCAGCTGCGGCGCTTCTTCACCATGTCGCGCAACCTGGAACAGCAACTCGACAATACCAGGAACTTCAAGGCGCTGGTGCCCGGAATTGCCAAGCTGCAACCTTTCGCGGCCTCGGTGATCGGCAGAGAGCAAAGCCAGAACAAGCGTAAAGACCTGGAGGTGTTACTGGACTTTATTGATGTCAATGCGCAACGAGCGCGGGAAAGCGAACAAGCTTTTCGCAATGGATTCTTAGAGCACTTTGAAAGCGTGATCGCATACTTCACGCTGTATAAACCAAAGTAGAGGTGATTGACTATGGCCTGGAAACTGGTGAAATACGTTCCGATTACCGGCGTGCTGACCTGTAAAAGCGGTCTGCGCATCGGCGGCAGTAAGGATGACATTGGCATCGGTGAAATGGATAACCCAATCATTCGCCACCCGATAACCAAGCACCCTTACATTCCCGGCTCCTCACTAAAGGGCAAGCTGCGCACGTTGAGTGAGTACCGCCATAACAAGGTGGCTGCGGATGGCCAGCCGCATGGCTGTAAGGAGAAACATTGTCTTGTCTGTCGCGTCTTCGGGCCTCATAAGGTGACAGACCATCAACATGGGCCGACGCGCCTGATTGTGCGAGATGCAATGCTGGCCGCTGAATCACAGGACAGGCTGGCGGAGGCTCAAGCGCAGGGCGTCAACTTCGCTGAGGTGAAGTCAGAAAACTGGATCAATCGCAATACGGGCATCGCCGGGCACGGCGGCCTGCGAACGCAGGAGCGGGTTCCGGCTGATACGAAATTTGACTTTACCCTATCGGTGCGCATCTTTGAGGAGGATGACGAACAGGAGATCATCAATTTCATCCGGCAGGCTCTGGATTGGCTGCCGCAGGACACGCTCGGAAGTTCGGGCACGCGCGGTTATGGCTGGGTACAGTTGGACTACAAGACGGGCGATAAATAAGCAGCGATGCGAGTCTACCAGTCAACCCTTACCCTCCGCTCTTCGTCTGCCTCTCCGTGGCAGGCCGATACCTTGTTTGGGCATCTCTGCTGGTTTATCGCCCGCCGTGACGGAACAGAGACATTAGAGAAGTTTCTCAAACGATATATGGTCAGGCAGGGCGACGGCGACCCGCCCGTGCTGCTTTCCGACGGCTTTCCCACAGGATATTTGCCCCGCCCCATATGGGTTCGCGAAGCGCCTGCAAACGATTTGCCCAAGGATCAACGCGTGATGCGTCAACAGGAGATGAAACGACGGTACGAATCCTCGTGGCTGACGCTCGCGCAGTTCAACCAGTGGCGGCGCGGCGAAGACCTGGAGCCTTCAACATTGGCGGATCAGGCTCAAGCGTTGATCTACCCGCATACCACAACCAGGAATTGGGTGAATCGCCTGACCGACACGGCGGGCGACCCTTTCGATATGCGCGAGATCATTCTGCCACGCCTGACGATCTACTGGCGAATCGAGGATGAATCCCTCTCGCTTGTCGAAGACTTCCTGATCGATTTAATGGAGAGTGGTTATGGGAAACGAAAATCTATTGGTTATGGTCAGGTCGAGAGTTTTACTCTCCCCGAATTATTCTCTGGTTTTGCTGACGTGGTAAATGCAAATGGCTTTGTGACGCTTTCACGCTTTGTACCGGCCCCGGATGACCCTACGGATGGATTCTGGAATGCGGTGGTCAAATATGGGAAGGTAGGCGAGGCATTCGCGAGCGACAAGAATCCGTTTAAGAAGCCTTTGGTTCAGCTTGAATGCGGCTCATGCTTCCGCGATCCGGCGCCCCGCCAGTGGTATGGACAGCTTATCTCTGGATTATCCTGGCGAGATGAGGTTAAGCAGTATGCTTTCGCATTCCCTCTGCCCATCCGATTTCTAGGAGGAACATCGCCTGAGTAAGCCTATGAAGAATCTATTTCGCTCACTTCAGGATCAGCTAACGGCAAACTTAAAAGGAACACGATCCGCTGTCAATCATCCGGGAGCGAAAGGAGAAGCATCTGAAGCCAATTGGATGGCCATGTTAGAGGCACATCTGCCTAAACGGTATAGTCTCGATAAAGCATTTGTTGTCGATTCAACAGGTACGTGTAGTGAAGAAATTGATATTGTTATCTATGATAGGCAATATAATCCAGTTCTTTATAATCACAGTCGGCAGCTATTCATACCTGCCGAAAGTGTTTATGCCGTGCTCGAAGTGAAACAGAAGTTCAGCCGGTCAAACTTCAAGTACGCAAGTGCCAAGGCCGCTTCGGTAAGAAAACTCAAGCGAACAACAATTCCAATAGTCCATGCAGGTGGGGTACACGCGCCACGCCCACTGACTTCAATTATTGCGGGCATTCTGGCTTATGGAAGTGCTTGGACACCGCCAATGGGAGATAAATTTGAGGCAGTGCTTGAGAAACAAGGAAGAGATGAGAGACTGGATCTGGGATGTGCTATATCGCTTGGATCTTTTGATGTGGAGTACTTCGATAGTAGTGAGCTTAAGATCAATAGAGGCGACAGCTCTCTGGCGCTCGCCTCGTTCTTTCTAAATTTGCTCAAGCGTCTACAGAAAACCGGTACAGTGCCAGCGATAGATTATGACCAATACTTAAAGAATCTAAGCAGCAAGGCATAACAGCAACTTGGCGACTCCCGAAGAATAATGGCTTAGACAAGTCCACTGCCGCATTGGCAGGAATTCGCGTCCTCAACGACGGCATCGAATCCAACACCCTGGCCTTCTCGCTGTGACCGGCGATCAGTCGAGGCGGAAGCCCCAGAGCGTGTGGTGGCGCGTGTACAATCGCACCGAGTGGTCGTGCTCGCCGGAGATTAAGTGCGTGCCATCGGGCGAGAAGGCGATAGCGTAGACCGGCGCGGTGTGCAGGCCGATGCGCATGATCAGCTTGCGGCTGCCGACGTCCCACAGCGCGATCTGTTTGTCGTCACCCGCCGAGGCGACTTGACGGCCATCGGGCGAGAAAGCGACCGACTTAATGCGCGCCGCGTGCTGGCCGAGCACGGCTGTCGGGCGCAGGGGCTGCGTCGTCCAGAGCTGAACCGTGCCGCCGTCCTCGCCGGTCACCAGATGTTTGCCGTCCGGCGCAAAGCTCACGCTGATGAATTGTCGCGGGTTTAGATCGGCCTGCTCGATGACGCTCCAGGTCGTGGCGTCACATAAGAATTGATTGCCATACGAATGGGCCGCCGCCAGCCGTGTGCCGTCGGCTGAAAAGGCCAAGCCGTAGATCGAGCTGGCGTGCAACCAGTAGTCGAGGCCGGGAGCCAGCCGCCGCCCGCTGGCGCTCTCATACACGCCGTGCGAGGTGGCGACCGTGCGGCCATCGGGCGATAGGGCCAGACAGTAGCTGGGGTCTTTGCCCGCCGAATCTCCGAACCGCAGCCGCTCCTGTTGCTGTTCGAGGTCCCAGATGATAATCGTCCCATCGATGTCAGCCGATGCCAGTGTCTTGCCATCGGCTGCGAAGGCGATGCCGGTCACGCGCGTGCGATGCCCGGCCAACAGCATCTCTCTGTGACCGGTCGCCGCGTTCCAGATCATAATCACTCGGTCTTCGCCCGCCGACGCGAAGCGCCTCCCATCGCGCGCCCAGGCGACGGCGCGCACCGCGCCGTCGTGCTCGTTGAAGCCGACGGCGCGTCGCCGTTCGACGACATCCCATACGCGGATCGCGCCGTCGCCATGTGTAGTCACTAGCCAGCGCCCGTCGGGTGAAAACATCGCGCTCCAGATGATCGACGGGTAATCAATCGTCGTGATCTTTTGCCGCGTCAGCGCGTCCCACAGGATGATGTTCTCGGCGCCGGTCGCCACCAATCGCCCGTCAGGCGAATAGGCGACGGCGCGCCCGTTGTCTTGATGCGCCCGCTCGCGGCTGAGCGTGCGCCGCCGCTTGAAGTCGACAAAGATGACCTCACCATCGCTCCGCAGACTGACCATCCGCGTGCCGTCAGGCGAGAACGCCGCATTCTGACCACGCCAGTCGGGGTCGAACAGATTGCCGAGCGGCTGGCCGGTGCTCACGTTCCAGGTGTCCGGCAGCGGCGTCGTGGCATTGTCGTAAACCATCCGCCTGTCGGCCGTCGGGAAGAGCAGCAAGTGAACATCGCTGGCCCCCAGCGGAATCTGGGCAAATTGCTCCCAGCTCCCCACACGCCAGAGGAGCGTGGCGCGGTCCCGGAGCGCGGGGGATTTTTCGACAGTCACCAGCACCTGCCCGTCGGGCGAAAAAGTCACGGCGCTAACGGGGGCTTGATGCCCGCGTAGCACGGCCTCCTTTTGCAGCTTGATGGCGTCCCAGACGATCACCGTGCGGTCATAGCTGCCGGTCGCGAACCGCTTCCCATCCGGCGCGAAGGCGACCGTACTGACCCAGTCCGTGTGATCGCTGAAGGTCGCCAGCCGCTCGCGCCGCGCGAAGTCCCAGACGATGACCTGCTTGTCTTCACCGACTGAAACCAGCAAGCGCCCGTCGGGTGAAAAGACGGCGCGGCGCACTGCCGCCGTGTGCCCATCGCGTAAAACCTGCTCGTCCCAGACTTCGTTGCGCGAGGCCAGCGTCGCGACCCCCGCTAACAACATGACCGCCAGCAAAGCCAGCGCGCTAAACTTAGCCACTCTCCGGCTGGTGCGGTTTTCCAGCCGATGCTTCAACGACTCCAATTCAACCAACATCTCGCCCGCCGAAGCGTAGCGCTGGTCGCGGTCTTGGCGCAGCGCCCTGCGGATGATGCGTTCCAGCTCTTTCGGGACGTGCTCGAAGCGATAATGCGGCGCCGCCGCCGGCCCGCCGCGTGCCGCCTGTAAGGCTTCCGCCCGCGTCGCGCCGGTGAAGAGCCGCTCGCCGGTGACCATCTCGTAGAGCACAGCGCCCAGCGAGAAGATATCCGTGCGCCCGTCGAGCGGCTCGCCGCGCGCCTGCTCCGGCGACATATAACTCGCCGTGCCCATCACCGCGCCCGGCACCGTGAACGACGCGGCGATGGAGTGTGGGGACGAGGGGGCGATGGGGCGAAGCGGCGATGCGGCGATGGTCCCGCTATCTCCCTGTCTCCCCCTCTCCCCCTGTCGTCCCATCGCCGCATCACCCCATCGCCCGGTCTCCCCGCCGCCCTGTCCCAGCTTGGCGATGCCGAAGTCGAGCACTTTCACCAGGCCGTCGGCGCGTACCATGATGTTTTCGGGCTTGATGTCGCGGTGGATGATCCAGGCGGTGTGCGCCGCTTTGAGCGCGCTGGCGACTTGGATGGCAATATCAATCGCCTGGCCGACACTGAGGCGCAGGCGTTTATTCGTCGCCGGCTCCGTCAGCCGCTGGCGCAAGGTTTGGCCTTCGACGTATTCGCTGGCGATGAAATGCGACCCCTCGATGTGCAGAATCTCAAAGATGGTGATGATGTTCGGGTGATTGAGCTTTGAAGCCGTGAAGGCTTCTTGCTCGAAGCGCCGCACGCGGTCGGCGTCCGCCGTAAACTCGGCGGGCAACATTTTCAGCGCCACGGTGCGCGGCAGGTTTTCGTCCCGCGCCCTGTAGACTTCGCCCATGCCGCCCCTGCCGACCAGCGATTCGACGCGGTAATGGCTGACGTGCGCGCCGGTCAGCGAGACGGCGGCCCGCTCAGTGGCGAGGTAGGCGAAAGCCGGAGTCTCCATGAAGCTCCTGGCCCGTTCTTCTTTGCCGAGCAGGGTCTCGACTTCGCGGCGCAGCCGTGCGTCGCCGGCACAGGCGCTTTCCAAAAATGCCTGCCGCCGGCCCGGTTCCAGGTCGAGCGCCTCCTGCAACAGTTCTTCAATGCGCTGCCACTGTGTCTGGTCCATCACTCACCCCCGCGCCGCCGAGCTCGCGCAAGAGCCACAGCTTGGCCGTGCGCCATTCGCGTTTGACGATGTCGGTCGAAACGCCGAGCGCCACTGCCGTCTGCTCGATGCTCAAGCCGCCGAAGAAGCGCAACTCGACGACACGGCACTTGCGCGGCGCAAACGCGGCCAGGCGGTCGAGCGCCTCGTCGAGCGCCATCAACTCGACGTCGCGTTCGGGCGAAACCTTCAACGACTCGGCGAGCGGGATGCGCGCCAGGGTGCCGCCGCGCTTCTGGAAATGGCGCTTGCGGGCCTCATCGATGAGCACGCGCCGCATCAGTTGCGCGGCGATGGCGAAAAAATGCGCCCGGTCATGCCAGGGCACGCGGCGGGCATCGATCAGCCGCAGATAAGCCTCATGGACGAGCGTCGTCGTTTGCATCGTGTGGCCGGCACGCTCGCGACGCAAACAGCGCCGCGCCAGGCGGCGCAACTCGTCGTAGACCAGCGGCATCAACTGCTCCAGCGCCGCCGCATCGCCGTTTCTCCACTCCAGGAGCAACTGCGTCACATCTTCCGGGACCTGGGTGTTCATCGGGCTATCCTCCTTGCGTGTGCCGCCGAAGGGTTCATTTTTGCGGACGAGGCAGCCGGGCCGGGCTCTGCAATCAGGCGCGGTCGAGGCGTGGAAATTTTTTTCCCGACCCCCACCATTCCGGCTTCGCTTCGCGCATATAGATGATGAAACCCGACGGCTGATGGCGGGGTGATGAATTGTCAGACCGCTGAAGAGGTCGGCATGTTAGCACCTTCCATCAGCCGGAGGCAACGACAAACGGCCCGCGCATCAAGGAGGACCAAGGTGAAACGGAGCCTCATTCTCATATTCATTCTCATATCATTAATCAGCACGACCTGGTTGACGATTGAGACGACCGCGGCAGGAAGTCAAAACCCTTCCGGCGAAGCCATCCTCGCGGATGCGGCGCTGTTCAGTCAGGAAGCCCGCGATGGCTTCGAGCGGGAAAGGTCCTGGTCGCCGTCGAGTAAGGTTTATTACTCTGTGGCCGACGGGCAGGGGCCGACTATCGCGTCCATTCGGGCTCGCTACAGTCAGCCTGCTATGGCGCGCACAGAGGCAATTCCGGTCACTGTGCGGACGACCTACGCGCGCGGTGACGAAGTAGCGACGGAAGCGCCGCCGGTCATCTGGCAACGCCAGATGCTGGTCTTCTACTACGGAGATGTCGGGTTCGCCGTTGAAGACAGTGCCGATGAGAGCGTGGTGCGCTTTGTCACCAACCGGGTCGCCACGCCAAACGACGAGCCTGGAACTCCGCCGCCATTCGCGCCGACCGGCGCGCGCCTGGAATCGGCTCAAGCCGCGACCTGGGGCCAGAAGCCGAGCGGCACGTCACAGGAATTGCGGTCGGTCAATTTCGTCAGCGAAGCCGAAGGCTGGGCGGCAGGGGCCAACGCGACCCTCCTGCATACGACCAATGGCGGCGACACCTGGTCAGCCGTCGCCACCGGCGCGGACCCCACGAAAGGCTTTGGCACGGTCGGCTTCCTGAGCCAGAATGCCGGCTTTGTGGCAAGTCCCACACTGTTCGGGCGGACGCTGAATGGCGGCGCGAGCTGGACGGTTGCCCCGCTGCCGAAGAGCGTTCTGGTCGCGGTGAACGTTTCTCATAACGGTTTCTTCCCGCGCGTCCCGGAGCTGTTCTGGACTTGCGGCGACGGCGTCTTTTCGCCTTCGTCAACCACCACGGTCGGCGTCATCGCCATCTACAATGTAAGTCCTACGGGAGCCCTGTCGGAAGCAGCCAGCATCGTCTCGGCGGCGTCTTCTTCGCTGAAATATCTGGATATACACATTCTGGATTCATCGGGTGGATGGGTGGTCGGCGCGTCAGGTTTGATCGCGACGATCACGCTGAGCAGCCCCTTACCCATTCAGTTTCAAAGCAGCGGCACCACGCAGCAGTTGAACGCCGTGCAGATGCTCAGCTTCAGCAGCGGCTGGGCGGTCGGCAACGGCGGCACCATCTTGAAGTACACGGGCAACGGTCGCTGGGTGTCGCAGAGCAGCGGCACGACGGCGAACCTGCGTGACGTTTACTTCCTTGATTCAAACCGCGGCTGGGCGGTCGGCGATGGCGGCACGATTGTCGGCACCACCGATGGCGGCAGCACCTGGGTGGCCGACGTTAGCGGGGTGAGCGCCGACCTGCGCGGCGTCCACGCGGCCAGCGCCGGTGCCGTCTTCGCGGTCGGGGCGGGCGGCATGATCTTGAAGCGCGGCGAGGCGCTTGCGGGGCCGGACTTCTCGCTGTCGTTCGAGCCCGCGACGGTAACGGCGGAGCGCGGCACGACGGGGCGTAGTGTTTTGACGATCAATCGCACGGGAGGCTTTACCGGCAATATTGACATTGCAGCGGTGGACAGCGGCGGCATCGGCGTCAAAGTAAAGCCGCCTGAAGCCTCAACAACAGGGAATAGCGTCACCCTTAAATTCAAGGTCAAGGGCGGAGCCGCGGTCGGCGCTCACGAGCTGACGTTCGTAGGGAAAGACAGCGCGGGCCGCACACGTTCCGCCAAAGTCATGCTGGTCATTCAGTGACTACTTCAGATTACCCCTGAGGTTGCAAGGTCGCCCCGACCTTCAGGGCTTTTCAGCCGCAGGCCATTGAGCAATGGGCTTCTAGGGCTCGGCGTCGCGATTGCCGCGGCGTGAGCGTCGGTCTTTAAACTCGCTCGTCAGTTTTTGGAATTGCTCCCACTGGTCCGTGTTCAGCACGCCGCGCAATCGTGCGTCGGTCTGTTCGCGCACGGCGCGGAATCGCGGCTGCGATTCGCGGCGCATCTCGGTCAACTGGGCGCGCGCCTCATCAAAGATCGCTTTCACCTGATCGCGCTGCTCGGCGCTCAGATTCAACTGCTCCATCACGCGCTCGAACCTGCCGCGGCGATTCGTCGCGCCCGCGGACACACGGCGCGCGCGGTAAGCGTTCATCGCCAGCGCCCCGGCGACGAAGCCGATGACGAAGATCAGCAGAACCGCCAGGCGAATCTGCCACTTGTTCTTCACGCTAGTCTCCATCGCCACCCTCCGCGCCGTACATCGTCCCGAGCACCTGATCGTAAGCCGCCGCGTCATCGCTCGTATCGTCTACGCCCAGCACGACGTCATCGAGCGAATAGCTGTTCTGGCTGGTGATAGATTCCGGCGCTTGCGATGACAGGGGATAGTCGAAGACGGTCAGGCCGATCAAGATCACCATCACGGTGGCCATCATCAGCAACAGCGCCCCGGCGGCTCGCCACCATCGCAGCCATGCGGGCGCTTCCGTCGTCAGCCGCCGGTCTTTGATTGCCGCCATCACCCGCGATTTGAAGAAGGGCGAAACCGGCTGGCTCTCGGCGGCGCGCGCCGCGATCAACGATTCGGCCAGCCGCGCCGCTTGATAGGCGCGCCGGCAGTCAACGCAATCGGCGACGTGCGCTTCGATGGCGGCCCGCTCGTCGCCGTGCAGGCGGCTCGTGGGCTTTGCTTCAAGCCATTCGATGATGTGCTGGTCTCGCATAGATTCACCGAAGTGGCGCAAGGCGGTTAGCTTGCGCTAGTCCGTGCGCAAGCTAACCGCCTTGCGCCACATTTGCGCGCTCTACTTTCTGCGTTTCAATAGCGCCTCGACGGCTTCGCGCATTCGGCGGCGCGCGCGCGAGGCGCGGGTCTTGACATTGGCCTCGCTCCAGCCGGTCAGCGCCGCCACCTCTTTGACCGAAAGGTCGTCGCCGTCGAGCGACAGCAACACCATTTGATCGTCCGCCGACAGCTCGCGCAAAATTTTTTCGGCGAGGTCGGCGGCGACTCTCCCTCGTTCATCCGAGCGGTGACGCGCCGCCGATTGTTCGGCCATCCGGTTGTCGAGCCATTCGCCTTCGTCGTCGGTCAGGTCGGCGACGACGGCTTCAGGCCGCCGCCGCGAGCTGCGCAGCAGGTTCAAACATACATTCGTCGTCAGCCGCGCCAGCCAGCCTTCGAACGAGCCGCGCCCTTCATAGCTCGACATCTCGGTGTAAGCCTTCAGGAAAGCCTCTTGCGCGGCCTCTTCGACCATCTCTCGGCGGCGAAAAAAACGGCTGGCAATCTGGAAGACGCGCGGGCTGTGGCGGCGCACGATCTCTTCAAAGGCCGGCTCGCTGCCCTGGCGCGCCAGGCTCACCAGTTCCTGCTCCGCAGCCTGTTCGATCTCGATGGCTAGCCTCGCTCGTGTGCAAGCGTGTGAAAATGGCAGGCCCGCAAGCTGTCGGGCCTGCCCGTCAGGGTTACTGCTGGTTGGCCTTTTTGTTGGCGCGGCGCTCGGCCCAGCGCGTCTTCGCCTGCTCGCGCATCTGGTCGAGCCTGGCCTTCTGCTCCGCGGTCAGCACCGCCAAAGACTCCTGGCGGATGCGCGCGTGCTCGGCCATCAGTTTGGCTTCGAGCGGCGCGATCTCTGTGAGCTTCTGCGTGATGGCCGCTTCGTTGACCGCGCCGCCTTCGCTCGCGGCGCGCATCTCCTGGCGCTTCGCCTTGATCTGCTCGCGCAGCGGCGCGATGGCCTGGCGGTGGCTCTGATGAATCTGCTTGAGCTGCGCCTTCTGCGCGTCGGTCAGGTCGAGATGACGGAAGCCCATCATGCCAAACTCACCGCGCTCGCCGTGGCGGCCAAAGTGACCGTGACGCCCACCCCTGGTGCCTTCACCGGCGGTCTGCGCGACCGCCACACCGACCGTCAACGCGGCGACCATCGCGCATGCGATGCCCATTTTTTTCATTCTACCCAATTTGCTCATTGTTACCTCTCCACTACTTTCGATATTACCTGGTCCCTTTCGCAGGCTTCAATTGCAGGCTGCGAGCAGCCTCTACTGATTAAGACACCGCGCGCGGCAAAAAGGTTACACGCATCGCGGCATCTTTTTCTGTCCAGGCTTCCGGCGCGTATGCTAACATCACTGGTCAGTAATCTGCTTTCAATGATGGTGCGAGGGGATGGATAGATTCAGAATCGTCGGCGGGCGGCCTCTATCGGGCCGCGTTGCCATCAGCGGCGCAAAGAACTCGGCACTGCCGTGCATGGCGGCGGCCTTGCTCACCGCCGAAACCGTGACACTGCACAACCTGCCTTACGTGCGTGACATCATCACCATGCGGCGTCTGCTCGAAGACCTCGGCTCGCACATCCTGATGCCCGAGCTGCGGACGTTGAAGATCGCCGCCGACAAGATCGAGCTGTTCGAAGCGCCTTACGATCTGGTCAAGACCATGCGCGCTTCGGTGCTGGCGCTTGGGCCGCTGCTGGCGCGCTTCGGCGAAGCGCGGGTGGCGCTGCCGGGCGGCTGCGCCATCGGCCAGCGCCCGATTGACCTCCACTTGTCGGGCTTTGAAAAGCTCGGCGCCACAGTGACGCTCGAAGGCGGCGATGTCGTCGCCCGCGCCAAGCGTTTGCAGGGCCGCGAAATTTATTTCGACAAGGTGACGGTCACCGGCACCGAAAACTTGATGATGGCGGCGGCGCTCGCCGACGGCGAAACGACGCTAATCAATGCGGCGCGCGAGCCCGAAGTCGTTGACTTGGCCGAATTGCTCAACAAGATGGGGGCGCGCATCGAAGGCGCAGGCCGCAGCCAGATGCGCATCGAAGGCGTCGAGCGCCTGGGCGGCGCCGAGCATACGATCATCCCCGACCGCATCGAAGCCGGCACCTTCATTGCTGCCGCCGCCATGACCGGCGGCCAGCTCGACATCGTCAATTGCAACCCGCAACACCTGAGCGCCGCCATTGATAAGTTCACCGAGACCGGCGTGAAGATCGAGCGCCCGAACGCCTTTTCACTGCGCGTCAGCGCCGCCGACCGCCTGCGCCCGGCGGATGTGACGACGCTGCCCTTTCCGGGATTCCCGACAGATATGCAGGCGCAGTACATGGCGCTGATGACGCTCGCCGAAGGCACGTCGATCATCACCGAAACGATCTTCGAGAACCGCTTCATGCATGCGCTGGAGATGATGCGCATGGGCGCGAAGATTCGCTTGAGCGGGCGGCAGGCGGTCGTCGAAGGCGACGGCGGCTTGATGGGCGCGCGCGTTCAGGCTTCGGACTTGCGGGCCTCGGCGTCGCTGGTGCTGGCGGGGCTGGCAAGCAGCGGCGAAACGATCATTGACCGCGTCTATCACATCGACCGCGGCTATGAAAAGATCGAAGAGAAACTCTGCGCCGTCGGCGCGAGCATTGAGCGATTCAGGAATGAGTGATGAGCAACGAGTGGCGAGTGATGAGTACCGGACAAGGTTCTACTCATTACTTTCTTTGCTCATCACTCATCACTGTTTTAAGTTTGACTGAGATTGAAAGCGTGGACGATAATACGGGTGAGACGATTATGGAAAACATGCCGGAACAAAGCTGCCTCTTTTGTAGCATCGCCGCCAAAGATACGCCTGCGGATTTCATTTACCAGGACGATCAGGTCGTGGTGATCAAAGATATCAACCCGCAAGCGCCAGTCCATGTGCTGGTCATCCCGCGCGAGCACAACCTGGAATCGCTCAACGACATGTCAAAGCTCGACCTCTCCTTGATGGGCCACTTGCTTTACGTCGCCGCCAAGGTCGCTAACCAGATGGACATTGCCGAGAGCGGATATCGCGTCGTCATCAACACGGGCGACGCCGCCGGCCAGTCGGTGCCGCACCTGCACGCGCATGTCCTCGGCGGGCGCAGCCTGACCTGGCCTCCCGGTTGATCCCGGGCGTGCGCCGCGCCGACTGCCCTTGACGCCGCCAGCCGCGCCGATTGCTCACGGCGCATGACCGTCGCTCGCCGGCGATTTTCCCGCCTCCCGCTTACAGACCATTTTGAGATGACTTGCCGCGCCGCCGCCAGAGCGTCAGCCCGAGCAGCGCCCATGCGCCGAGCGCAATGTATTCAAATTTACCAAAGCTGCCGGGAACCCAGGGCAGCACTTTCATGGCGATCAGCGCCACGGCGATCAGCGCGCCGATAATCCCTGTGATGCGCGAGCGCGGCGTCACCGCGCCGCCCGCCCCAAAACAGAAAGCCAGGCAGGTCGCCAGCCACCCGGTTGCAGACGCCAGCGAGCCGACTTCCGAGATCGGAATCAACACCGCCTGCCCAAGCAATGCCGCGAGCGCCGTAATCAAGCCGACAAACAAGACCGGCACTGTCGGCGTGCGGTATTCGCCGTGAATGGCCGAGAGGCGGCGGTCGAGCATCCGGCGTCGGCCCATCGCGAACAGCAGGCGCGTCGCGGTGATGAAGTTGCCGTTGAAGATCTTGAGCAGCGACAGCAGGACCGCCAGCATGATGACTTCGACCAGCAGCCTTGAGCCGAAGGCGCGCTCGAAGGCCACCGCCGTCGCGAAGCGTTCGTTAATCAGCGACGGCCACGGCTGTAACCGCGTCACCACCGCGATGACGCCGACATAAAAGATGATGCCGGCGCCAAGCGCCACAAAGATGATGCGCACGAAATGTTTCGCTTGAAAATCACGCGCCGCCTCTTCGGCGCACTTCGGCGCCGCCTCGAAGCCGGTCATGAAATACGGGACGATTTGCAGCACCAGCAGGGTCGAGACCAGCGCGCCGGTCACGCCTCTTTGGTCGGCAAACAACGGCTGCCAGTTTGCCGTATCGCCGCGCAGCAGGCCGAGTGTGGCGAAGACCACAAAGACCGCAAGCAGCCCGAAGGTGGTGACGTTCTGGAAGCGGGCGCTCAGCTGTACGCCGCGATGGTTGATATAGGTTATTAGCGCCGTCAGCCCTAGCCCGGCGATCAGGTGCGGCAGGTAGACCGGGTAGCCGGCGACGCGGTACATCTCTATCGTGTTCATCTGCGGGAAGACGTAAGCGGCGACGCGCCCGATGGCCACCGCTTCGTAGGGGCAGACGATCAGGTACGCCAGCGTCATCGTCCACCCGGTGGCGAAGCTGACGCGGTCTGCGAAGACGGCGCTCGTGTAAGCGACTTCGCTGCCGGCGTCGGGCAGTTTTTCGGTCAGCCGCCCGTAGACGTAGCCGATGGGGAAGAGCGCCAGCCCGCCGATCAAAAAGCCGAGCATCGCGCCCATCGCGCCGCCCCGCCCGAGCCAATCGTCAATCACCACCATCCAGCCGACTCCGACCATCGAGCCGAAAGCGAAGGTGAAATAATCTTTCGCCCGCAGCGTGCGCCGCAACTCGGCGGCGGGCGCGGGTGTCGTGCTTGTCGTCATGCGTGGGCCTCGTTTGCGGCGGCCCGCCACCATCACATCGGCAATCAGACCTTCGCCATAAAACAGAAAGGGCGTTGACAGGTAAAGGGGATTCGGGGCGCTGGTGCATATACGGTTCTGCCAGGCCGGTAAGCGTTCCGCCGAATCAAGCGCCTCGAATGATTTTATGCCGCCATCCTTTAGCTGATCCGTTCATATCCGCGACGAGGGGTGGCGGTGCATGACGAATAAAAGACTGGCCGCCCTTATTCCTGCCTCGCTTTCAACTCAATCATAGAATTCGCGGCGGTGAGCGATTCTGATGACGGCTACCTCATTGGCGGCATCATCTATTTCGTAACCGACGCGCCAATCAGCGATGCGAATTCGCCAAAGTCGGTGTTCGCTTTTAACCTTGACGCAGCCCGGCGGGCGGGGATCATTTCCGGGAGCGAGAATGGCGGTCACGATTCGGTTCTTGACTGATCGTTCAAGTCGTTTCATGTCTCGCTCGGCACGCGAGGTTATCGTCACGCTATACATCAATCTCTCCGGCCTGCCGCATCTCTTCGACGACTTCAGCGAATGAACGACGCGGCTCGTCGCGGCTTTCTTCGTAGACACGAATCAAGTGCAGGTCTTCCAGGAGATGCTCATACTCATCTATTGGCAGGATGACGGCGGTTCGGTTGCCTTCTTCGTCAGTGATAAATTGAACGTTTTTCATCCTCTTATCTTCCCCTCTTAACCGATTTGAGCCCCGCTATCAGACGACAGTCGGGCCGCTGCTTATTTCGGCTCGATGATCTCGACGCGCTCCATCTTATCGCCGCGAGCGATGCGGTTCACCACATCCATTCCTTCGATGACCTGCCCGAAGACCGTATAGCCGCCATCCAGATGCGGCTGCGGCGCGTGCGTGATGAAGAACTGGCTGCCGCCGGTGTCCTTGCCCGACAGCGCCATCCCGACGGTGCCCGTCTGGTAACGTCGCAGGTTGATCTCATCGCGTATCTGATAACCCGGCCCGCCGTTCTGATCGCCGCGCGGGTCGCCGCCTTGAATCACGAAGTTCGGCACGACGCGCACGAACTCCAGGCCGTTGTAATAGCCTGAGCGCGCCAGCTTCATGAAATTATCCACGGTCATCGGCGCGTCCTGACTGTAAAGCTCGATGCGGATGTCGCCCTTCCGGGTATGAATCACGGCGACGGGCCGCTGCCGCGATTCCGTGAGCTGTGCCATGCGCTGCCAGTACTTCTTGTCATGGCCTGTGGCGACCTTGCCGATGGTCAGCTTCTGCGCGCTCATATCGAACTTTGATTGCACCAGCAGCTCGGCAGCCTTGCGGCGGACGACATAATCTTCGTCGCGCGTCTCGTCGGCCAGGGCTTGCAGGTTCAGCGGGTGCTTGAGCTTCTGCGCGGCTTCGAGAATAGCCACGCGGGCGTCATTCATCGGGTCCTTGCGCGCCGCTTTATAAGCCGCTTCCAGGGCGCTCGTCACCTTCTCGCTGGCGTCATCCGTATCGCCTAACAATTCGGCAGCCGTGGCGCGCACGACGACATCATCGGCTTTCAGTTGTTCGAGCAGCGTGTCGCGCAAGCCTTCGACTTTCGCGGCCGCCATGGCATTGAGAATATTCGGCAAGGCACGGCTGTCGGGCTTTCCGTAACTTTTGCCGCTGAGTAGATCGAGCAAGATCGCGCGCGCCCGCTCGCCGCCGAGCTGCCCGAGACCCTGCGCGTAATAGGCCATCGCCCGCCAATCATTCGCCGCCAGCTTTACGGCCGCCGGCACATCAAAGAACTCTTTTTCGCCGAAGCGCGCCAGCGCGACTTCGACTTCGGGGAAAGCGCCGAGCTTGCCATCGGCCTGCCGCAAGGCTTTGAGGAAGGGCAGGGCGCGCGGGTCCTTGATGTTGCCGAGCGCCGTGGCGATCAACAGCAAGAGATTTTGCTGCGGCGGCACGCCTGACTTGTCGCGGTCGAAAGCGCGGTAATCGGCCAACTGCGCATTGCCTGAGGCGACGAGCGGGTCAACCGCTTTGGCGTCGGCGATGGCGCCGAGCGCGTTGATGGCCGCGGCGACGACGCGCGCGTCGGTGTCAGCGAGCCGCTTGATTAAGCCATCCGTCGCCGGTGCCGCTTTGGCGACGCCGAGCGCGCGCGCGGCGTTGGCCCGCACCAGCGGGTTGGTGTCGTCGAGCAAAGGCAGCAGGTGAGTCACGGCGGGCTGAATGCCGTCGCGAATGCGCGCCAGGGCGTTGGCCGCCTGCCAGCGTATGTCGGGGTCGGGCGAATGCAGTTGCGTACTGATCGCTTCGACGGTCGTCGGCTGGCGCAGGCGCAAGAGCGCCGTCAAGGTTAGCTCGACCAGCAGCTTATGATCTTCGCTGGCGAACGGTTTTTCCGGCGACGGCAGCAAGGCCACAAGCTGCTCGGCGATGCCTTTGACGCCATAATCGCCGAGCGCCGCGGCGGCCATCTTGCTGGAAGCGATCTTGCCGAGCGCTTCGGCGCAGCGGGCGCGCACCAGCACGGACGACTCGACCGCCGGGTCGATGTGCTGCACCAGGTAGCTGGCGGCGTGTTGGCTTTCGATCTCGCCGAGCGCGAAAGCGGCCAGGGCGCGCAATTCCGGGTCGCGGTTTTCGGCGCTGCGGTCGGCGTTCAATACATCAACGAGCGCGCCCAGGGCGCTCGGATAGCCGATGCGCGCCATCGCCAGCAAGGCGCGGCGGCGCGCCCCCCCGTGCGGCAGTTGTAATATTTCTAACAGGTCATTCTGCGACCAGCGCTCGTCTTCATACTGAATGATCTTCGGGTAGAGGATGCGTTGCGTGCGGTCGCGTTTGAGCGAGGGCTTGCGCGATGGCGTGGTGGTCGGCGGCGCTTGCGCCGCGAGCAATGTCGACAACAGTAGAAGAAGAATTGCTGCTTGAAAAAACTTCGTCGTCATAATCGCGTGTCAGTGATGGGTTCGGATTTGCCGCCTCAATTTTACCACCAACATCCTCTAATCGGCTCTGGCGATTTCGACCAGGTTGTCGTAAAACGTCGCGCCGCCGCCCATGTCTGTCAGCGCCTGCGAGACCGTTTGATTGACGTTGCGGTGGCCGGGGCTGAGCTTATTCCACCAGGTCGAAAGCGCGCAGGCGACGCCCGGCTTGATGCGATCCGACAGGCGCGCCACCAGTAGGCATTCGCCGCGCGCATTCCAGACGCGCACGCGGTCGCCGTCGGTAATCTGACGCGGCCCGGCGTCCGCTTCGTTGATCAGCACGAACGGTTGCTTCTCGCTCTTGAGGAACGATGCGAGATGCGAGAAGGTTGAGTTGAGAAACGAATTGGCCGGCGGGCTGAGCAGTTGAATCGGAAAGCGCGCGGCCAGTTGCGGCGCGCTTTCGGGCGATTCACGCGGCGCAATATAGTCCGGCAGCGGGTCGAGCCCTTCGCCTCGCAAGCGCTCGGAGAAAAACTCGCACTTGCCCGAAGGCGTGCCGTAACCGCCTTCGGCGAAGGGCGCGAAGGTCTCCGGCACATTCAAACGCGCCCAGCCGTCGCGCGCCAGTTGCTCAAGCGTCAGCCCCGCAAACATCGGGTTATTCGACGCCAGCGCCTGACGGAGGATGTCTTCATCAGAATCATTGAAGCAGTCCTCGGCAAAGTCCATGGCGCGGGCAAGCAGGCGGAAGACTTCAGAGTTCGGCTTGGCTTCGCCCATCGGCGCGATGGCCGGCTCGTTGTGGACGAGATAGTAATGCCCATAGGGCTTGATCACATCGCGATGCTCAAGCTGCGTGGTTGCCGGCAGCAAAATGTCCGCGTAATCGGCGGTGTCGGTCTGGAACTGTTCGTGAACGACGGTGAAGAGGTCTTCACGCCTGAAGCCTTCGAGAACCTTTGATTGATCGGGCGCAATCGCTGCCGGGTTCGAGTTGTAAACGTAAAGCGCCCGCACCGGCGGCTCTAGCTCGGTCAATGCTTCGCCGAGCCGCGACATATTGATCGTGCGGGGATTGTTGCGCGCCAGGTCGGGCCGGTGCAGCACGCCTTCGTCCATCGCGAACGCCCCGCTCGTCGACAGCAAGACGCCGCCGCCGGCGTCGCGCCACGCTCCCGTCAGCGCCGGCAGACAGGCAATCGTCCGCACCGCCATGCCGCCGCCGGCGTGGCGCTGCAAGCCGTAGTTGACGCGAATCACCGCCGGGCGCGTCGCCGCGTACTCTCTTGCAAAGCCGATGATCTCTTCTTCAGTGATGCCGCAGATCGCCGCGACCCGCGACGGCGGGTACTGGGCGGCGCGCCCTTTCAACTGCTCAAAGCCGAGCGTGTGCTTTTCGACGTAATCATCATCGCACAGCCCTTCGCTGATGATGACGTTCATGACGGCGAGCGCCAGCGCCGCGTCGGTGCCCGGTCGCAGTTGAATGAACTGATGGCAATGGTCGAGCGTCTGGTTGCGATAAGGGTCAATGCCGATGAGGCGCGCGCCGTTGGCTAACGCTTCTTTGATCTCCGGCCACAGGTGAATGTTCGAGGTCAGGGTGTTCGTTCCCCACAGCACGATCAGCCGGGCGCGGTGAAAATTCTCCATGTCTGTGCCGACCTTGCTGCCGAGCGTGGCAATCAATCCGGCGCCGCCGGCCGCCGAACAGATGGTGCGCTCAAGCTTGCTCGCTCCCAGGCGGTGAAAGAATCGCCGGTCCATGCTGCCGCCCTGCACGACGCCCATCGTCCCGCCATAACTGTAAGGCATAATACTTTCCGGGCCGTCCGCCGATTCGGCGATGGCGCGGAAACGCTCGGCGATTTCGCCGATGGCTTCGTCCCACGAGATGCGCGTGAAGCGCCCTTCGCCCTTTGCCCCATTGCGGCGCATCGGGTAGAGCAGGCGGTCGGGATGATAGACGCGCTCCAGGTAGCGCGTCACCTTGGTGCAGAGAAAGCCGCGCGTCGTCGGGTGCGCGTCGTCGCCCGTGACACTGGTGGCGCGACCGTCGGTGACTTCGACCAGCATGGCGCAGGTGTCAGGGCAATCGTGCGGACAGGCGGCGTGAACGGTTCGATGGTTTGACATAGGCGTCCTCTCGTCAATCGGTTGAAAGAGCATAACGGATTTTTGCCGCGAAATGAACCCTTGAGCTGATCTGCGTTGTGCGCGCCGCGCCGGCTCAGGTATTCTCGTCACTCGGAGAGTGATGACATGAAACTCTGGGGAGGAAGATTCACCGGCGAGGCCGATGCCGAGTTCGCGCGCTTCAACGCCTCGTTCCGCTTTGACCGCCGCCTGCTCGAAGCCGACATCGAAGGCAGCCGGGCGCAGGCCGAAGCCTTGCAGGCCGCCGGCATTCTCAGTCGCGAAGAGGTCGAGCGCATCGCTAAAGGACTCGATGAAATCTTAAGCCGTGCGCGCGCCGACGCCGCTTACCTGGACAGCCGAGACAGTGAAGACGTTCACAGTTTTGTCGAAGCCGAGCTGGTCGCAATCGTCGGCGACGCCGGCTACAAGCTGCACACGGGCCGCAGCCGCAACGATCAGGTCGCCACCGACCTGCGGCTTTTCCTGCGCGGCGGGATCGATCAAACGCTCGCCATCGTGCGCGACCTCAAGCGTGCTTTGATCGATCTGGCCGAAGCCAATCAGGATGCCGTGCTGCCCGGCTACACGCACATGCAGCGGGCGCAGCCGGTGCTGTTCGCGCATTACCTGCTCGCTTATTTCGAGATGTTCAAGCGCGACGCCGAGCGCTTGACGGATGCGCGCCGCCGCGTCAACCGCCTGCCGCTCGGCGCGGGGGCGCTTGCCGGCACTGGCTTTGCGATTGACCGCGAGCTGATGGCGCGGCGGCTAGGGTTCGATGGGCTCTGCGACAATAGCCTCGATGCCGTGAGCGACCGCGACTTCGTCATCGAGTTCGTCGCGGCGGCGGCCATTGCGATGATGCACCTGAGCCGGCTGGCCGAAGATTTCATCATCTACTCGACGACCGAGTTCGGCTTCATCGAATTGTCGGACGCCGTCTCGACCGGATCATCGTTGATGCCGCAGAAGAAGAACCCCGATTCGCTCGAATTAATTCGCGGCAAGGCGGGGCGTGTCTTTGGCCATCACGCCGCTTTGCTTGCGACAATGAAAGGCTTGCCGCTGGCTTATAACAAAGACATGCAGGAAGACAAAGAGGCGCTGTTTGATTCGCTGGATACGCTGCATGGCGCACTGCGGGTGATGACGACGGTGCTCCGCAACACGCGGCTCAACGACGAGCGCACGCGCCAGGCGGTGATGCATGGCTTCATGAACGCGACCGACCTGGCCGATTACCTGGTGCGGCGCGGTCTGGAGTTTCGCCGCGCTCACGAAGTCGTCGGTCGCTGTGTTGCGTACGCCATCGAGCAGGGCAAGGCGCTGGAGCAACTCTCGCTTGATGAGCTAAGGCAATTCTCGCCACTCTTTGAAGAGAGTCTTTATGAAGCTTTGAAGCTCGAATCATCATTAGCGAACAAGCCGGCGCTCGGCGGCACCTCGCCTGAGCGAGTCGGTCAGGCGTTGGCCAAAGCGAAAGCCGAGCTGGATTAAGTGGTTTTGTGCTGTTGTCGTATAATTGTCATATGAGTAAGCAATCTATCTCAATCACGTTGTCATCTGAGAATCTGCTCTGGTTGCGTGGCAGGGCAAAAGCATCAGATGCGCGCAGCGTCAGCGAAGCTCTCGACGAGCTGATCAGCAACGTCAGAACCGGCGGCAATGATCGCCCGCATCGCTCCATCGCCGGCGCTATTGTGATCAACGAATCCGACCCCGATTTATTAAAGGCGGACGCTGACATTCGTTCTTTGTTTCGCCGTTCACTAAATCAGTTTCCGGCAACGAAGAGAACTAAGCGTAAACCAGCTACTGTAAAGCGCCCCACCTCAAAGGGGCGAAATCGTGGATGAATTAGCCGCCGTCGTTTCAGACACGCATCCGCTGATCTTTTATGCTGCGAGGCAAAGAAGTTTAAGCAAACTGGCGCTGGCCCACTTCCAAGCTTGTGAGCGACAAGAGAAGCTCATCTACATTCCGGCAGCCGTTGTATGGGAAACCTGCTTGCTTGCGCGCCGCAATCGCATTAACCTGCGCCGCTCGGCTCGAGAGTTTTTTAGCGATCTATTCAGCAATCCGGCATTTCAGCCGCTTGAGTTGGATAATGAGCAGATATATATTGCGAGCGAAATACCTCCAAACGATGATCCGTTTGATGGCTTGATCTGCGCAGCGGCTCTTAGTCTCGGCCTCCCACTCATCACGCGCGATAGCCGCATCATAGATTCTGGTTTAGTAGAGGTGATCTGGTAGTCACGCCTCTTTGAGAGAAAAGCCATATGATGAACAATGGAACAAAATCTGATTGGAAGCATCACGGCGTGCGCGTCGTGCATGCCGATGAGCTGGACACCAACACGCCGCAGACCGAAGGGATGAATCGCGCCGCCGCCATCACTCATGCCCGCGCCGGCGCAGCCAAGCTCTGGGCCGGCACGGTCGTCATTCATGCGAACGCCAAGACCGGCGCGCATCACCACGGCGAGCTTGAAAGCGTCATCTACGTCGTGCGCGGGCGGGCGCGCATGCGCTGGGGCGAGCAACTGGAGTTTACCGCCGAAGCCGGGCCGGGCGATTTCATCTACGTGCCGCCGTTCGTGCCGCATCAAGAGATCAACGCCAGCGCCTCCGATAGCCTCGAATGCGTGCTGGTGCGCAGCGGCCAGGAGCCGGTCGTCGTCAACTTGGACATCGCCGCCGTCGAAGCGCCCGAAGAAGTCCGTTGGGTTGACGACATCCACCCCGCCACTTAAATTGACGGCGACTGTGGAATTGCATATCCTACGCGCGACAAGAGATTAACCTTACGATGGCGCGGGCCTGAGTTATGGCTGTACGAACATCTAACCAGGTGACCCATTTGCTACTTGAATGGAGTGGCGGCGATCAGGCGGCGCTCGACCGGTTGATGCCTGTCGTCTATGACGAGCTGCACCGCGTCGCGGTCTCTTACTTGCGACGCGAGGCGGCGGGCCACACTTTGCAGCCGACTGCCCTGGTTCATGAAGCTTACCTGCGGCTGGTTGATGAGAGCCGCGTTGATTGGCATGGGCGGGCGCATTTTTTCGGCGCGGCGGCGCGCTTGATGCGGCAGATACTGGTCGATCATGCGCGCCGCCGCCATGCCGCCAAGCGCGGTGGCGGGGGCTTGAAGGTGACGATCAGCGAGGCCAGCGCCAGCTATGCGCCGCCGGACATTGACCTGCTCGCGCTCGACCACGCGCTTAACGAGTTGAGCGCGCTCGACCCGCAGCAGAGCCGCGTCGTCGAAATGCGTTTCTTCGGCGGTCTATCGATTGAAGAGACCGCCGAGGTGTTGGCCATCTCGCCGACGACCGTGAAGCGCGACTGGACGACGGCCAAAGCCTTTCTACGGCGTCGGCTCAAGACCGCCGCCGAAGCCCTGGATTGAGCAGGTGGCGCAAGCTAACAGCTTGCGTCTGGTCTTGCGCAAGCTAACCGCCTTGCGCCACATCCATACGCTGATAGACAGATGATTCGATGACTCCTGAACGATGGCGACAAGCGAAAGCCCTGCTCGAAGAGGCACTGGCGCGTGACCCGGCGGCGCGTGCCGCATGGCTGACCGAAGTCTGCAAGGATGATGACTCGCTGCGCGCCGAAGTCGAATCGCTGATCGTTTCTTACGAAGAAGATCAAAACTTCATGGAGATGCCGGCGGTCGCCGCCGCACCCTCGCTTGCCGGCTCTGCGCCTGCGCCCGAAGGCCGCATGATCGGCCCTTACCGGCTGATCCGCGAAATCGGCCACGGCGGCATGGGCACGGTCTTTATGGCGGCGCGCGCCGACGATCAATACCGCAAGCGCGTCGCCATCAAGCTGGTGCGCCGCGGCATGGATAGCGAGCAGATTCTCGCGCGCTTCCGTAACGAGCGGCAGATACTGGCCTCGCTCGATCATCCGAACATTGCCCGGCTGCTGGACGGCGGCACGACCGACGATGGCTTGCCTTACTTCGTGATGGAGTATATCGAAGGCCAGCCGATTGACCGCTTCTGCGACGAGCACAAGCTGACGACCGCCGAGCGCCTCAAGCTGTTTCGCACCGCCTGTTCCGCGGTTCACTTCGCGCATCAGAATCTCGTCGTCCACCGCGACCTCAAGCCGTCGAACATTCTGGTGACGCCTGACGGCACGCCCAAGCTGCTCGATTTCGGCATCGCCAAACTGCTCAAGCCAGAGCTCTACGCTCAGACCCTGGCACCGACCGTGACCAGCCTGCGGCCGATGACGCCGGATTACGCCAGCCCGGAACAGGTGAAGGGGTTGCCGATCACCACCGCCAGCGATGTCTACTCGCTCGGCGTTTTGTTGTACGAGCTGCTTTCCGGTCACCGGCCTTATCAGTTCAAGAGCTACACGCCGGTCGAGATTGAAAAGGTGATTTGTGGGCAGGTGCCCGATCTGCCCAGTGATGCGGCGACGCGGGGACGCAACGACACGGGAACGGCATCGAAAGCGTCCTCGGCCACCGCGCCGTCACGTCCGCGCGGCACGGCGTCCCAGCTTAAAGGTGATCTCGATAACATTATCCTGATGGCGCTGCGCAAAGAGCCGCAGCGGCGTTACGCTTCGGTCGAGCAGTTTGCCGAAGACATTCGCCGTCACCTCGAAGGGTTGCCGGTCATCGCCCGTAAAGACACCTTCGCGTATCGCGCCGGCAAATTCGTCACCCGCAACAAGGTCGCGGTGAGCGTCGCCCTGGCCTTCGTGCTGCTGCTCGCCGTGTCGTTAGTCGTCATCGTCCGCCAGTCGGTGCGCGCCGCCCGCGAGCGCGACAAGGCCCGACAGGTGGCGCAGTTCCTGGCGGAAATCTTCAAGGTCTCTGACCCCGGCGAATCGCGCGGCAATAGCGTGACGGCGCGCGAGATTTTGGACAAAGGCGCCGAGCGCATTGACCGAGAGTTGAGCGGCCAGCCCGAAGTGCAGGCGACATTGATGGCGACCATCGGCCAGGTTTACGAGAGCCTCGGCCTTTACGATGCCGCCGCGCCGGTGCTGGAGAAGGCGCTCAACATCCGGCTTGCGCTTTTCGGGCGCGAGCATCCCGAAGTGGCCGAGAGCATGTTGAGCCTCGCCATCCTCAACTATGACCGCAGCCGCTACGCAGAGGCCGAGCCACTCTACCGCGAATCGCTGGCCATAAGACGGCGGCTGTTCGGTGACGAGAACCCGGCGACCGCCACCAGCTTGAACGGCCTGGGGACGCTGTTGCAGGCGACCGACCGTTACGAAGAGGCCGAAGCCGTCTGGCGTCAGGCGCTCGCCATTCGCCGCAAGCTCTACGGCGCGGAGCATCGCGAGGTCGCCGAGAGCCTCGATAATCTCGGCTGGCTGCTCTACAACAAGGGCGAGTATGAAGAGGCCGAGCGGCTTTTCAACGAAGCCCTGGCCACCCACCGCCGGCTGCTCGGCAACGATCATCCGATGGTCGCCGCTGACCTGAACTACCTGGCCTTTGTCGCCGGCACGCGCGGCCACTCTGAGCAGGAGCAGGAATCGCTCTTCCGCGAGGCGCTGGAGATTCGCCGCAAGGTCTATGGCAACAATCATCCGCAGGTCGCCGAAAGCTTGAACAACCTGGCGTGGATGATGAATCAACGGGGCAAGCCCGATGAGGCCGAAGCGCTGTACCGCGAATCGCTCGACATCCGCCGCCGCGCCCTCGGCAACAACAGCCAGGAGGTCGCGCAAGGGTTGAACAATCTGGCGAAGACGCTCATGCAAAAGAATAATTACGCCGAGGCCGAGCCGCTGTTGCGCGAATCGCTGGCCATCTATGTCAGGCTCTACGGCGAGCGCGCGGCAGACACCGCCGTCGCCATGCACAACCTCGCGGGGCTGCTCTACGAAAAGGGCGATGTGGCGAATGCCGAAGCGCTCTTTCGCCAGACGCTCGACATCCGCAAGCAGAAGCTGCCGCCGGGCAACGCGCAGATCACCGCAACGATGGTCGGGCTAGGGCTAGTCTTAAGCGAGCGCGGCAAAGCGCCGGAAGCCGAGCCGCTGCTCAGAGAGGCGCTCGAAAATCGCCGCCGCGATCTGGCGGCGGGCAACTGGCAGATCGGCGACGCGGCCAGTGTGCTGGGCGGCTGCCTGACGGCGCTGCGCCGGTTCGATGAAGCCGAGCCGCTGCTGGTTGAAGGCTACACGACGATAAAGGCTAAGCGCGGCGAGTCGGACAAACAGGCGGCGCGGGCGCGGGCGCGGCTGCTGCGCCTCTACAGCCTCTGGGGCAAGCCCGACAAAGCCGCCGCCTACCGCACCACTTCGACCGGCAAGTGACCCTCGCCTTTCCGGCTCCCCGAATCCGTTCCCGATCATTTATTCACTTAACGGCAACCGCGTGAGCGGTTCGCGCCTGTTTTTACGCATGTCATATTGCGAGAGAAAATTCCCGAACGAGATGGAGAGGAAACCATGACGAAACGATTACTTGCAGCAACCGCAATGTTGATGACCCTGTGCAGCCTGGGCGCGGCGCAAAACTCACAGACGCGCGCCAAAGACGAAGCGGCGATCCGCGCCATCATCGCCGGCCTGGCCGACGCCTGGACGCGCGGCGACAGCGATGCCTGGGGCAAGGCGTTTACTACGGACGCCGACTTCACGGTCTGGAATGGCACCTACGTCAAAGGCCGCGAAGCCATTGCCCGCGGGCACGCGCAAATCTTCGGCACGATCTACAAAGACACGCGGCAGCGCCTGACGGTGCGCAGCATCCGTTTTCTGCGTGACGACATCGCGGCGGTTCACGTCGAAGGCAGCGTTGTGAAGAAAGACGAAGAATTTCCCGCGACCCCGCAAGTCGCTCCGGTCTTCATCATGACGAAAGAGAAGGGCGAATGGCTGATCGCGGTCTTCCAAAACACCAAGATTCAACCGCCGCAAAACGCCAGCCATTAAGACCCGGGGACACGGCGGCGAGGGGAAGATAGTGGATAACCACATCGCCCATGCTTTCATGTCTCGGCGGCAACGGCTTGTTCGGCGGCTCCTCGCGAGGTTGAAACCGTATGAAGATCGGATTGTTGATGGTTCTCTTGAGCGGCGTCCGCGGCTCGCAAGCCGCGCCGCGACCTGTGCCTCAGGCTCCTCGGCTCGACGCCAACCTTGATGTGCGGCCGTCAAGATTTTTCACCTGTGTCGTTACTGCTTGATTTGGCTTTATCTCCTTTCCGGCTTCTGCCTATCAGGATAGACGCTTGGTTTTGCTGCTTCCGCTCTTGCCCGTCGAGCGGAAGCAGCGCTCCGGGCAGGAATCCTTTGCCCGTAATGACCCATCTCATCTCGCGTTTTCTTTAAACAGTTCCCAGCAGCCAGCCCATAGTACTCAAGAAAATATGAAAAATTAACTTGACAGTTAAACGTGACAGTGATATTTTCACTGTGAAGTTAAACGAGTGGGTTCTATAGTCAGGTTAAGGAGGTTCAGCGAGTGGCTGAGTATACGATTAGCGAGCTTGTCAGTTTAAGTGGCGTTAACCGCCGAAACGTACACTTTTACGTTCAACAAGGGTTATTACCGCCGCCACATGGTGCGGGGCTTGGGGCGCGCTACGGCGACGAGCATCTGCTGTGCTTGCGTGCCATCCCGGTTCTGCGAAATCGTGGTTTGCGATTGGATGAAATCCGCGAGCGATTGGCAGGCTCCGACGCTCGCTCGATAGAAGCTTTCCTTGCCGAGGCACCGCGGTCAGCGCCGCTAGATCGTGAACCTCGTTGCGGAACGATGCCAAACTCGGCAAACCCGAAGGCGCAGCATCTTGTGCGGTATACACTTGCGCCCGGAGTTGAGCTACTTGTAGATACTGCTAACTCAACAGCCAGCGCACAGGTAGCAGATTTGATTCAGAGCGCGCAGAAAATCTTTCAACCGAATCCCCAACACAATGGAGGCAAATCATGATCATTAACACCACCCCAATGATAGAAGAGCTACGCATGGGCTGCATGGTTGTCAACAACGCCCCAACCGCATCCTCCCTGCCGCTTGAGCACACGGACGTGGTAGCGCACGTAAGCGGCCCGCTTGCCAGCGTGTCAGTGGCTCAACGCTTCGGCAATTCGTTCTCGGAGCCTGTTGAGCTAGCCTACCTCTTCCCTTTACCTCATGGGGCTGCGATTGTGGATTACGAGCTGCGCATTGGTCAGCGTGTGATTCGCGCCGAGATAAAAGAATTAGAGGAGGCGCGACAGACCTATTCAACGGCTCGCGATCAGGGTCAACGCGCCGGTTTACTTGAGCAGCGCCGGCCAAATCTCTTCTCAGTAGACCTGGCCAACGTACAGCCTGGCGAGACCATACTCGCCACGGTTCGCTACCAGGAGCGACTGCGCTACGACGATGGCTGCTATTGTTTTGTTTTCCCGATGGGGATCACACCTAAGTACCATCAAGACCCGGCTGAAGCGGCCAAGGTAGATGCACCTGTAGCGGCGGCGGGCGAAACTATCGGCACCGTTGACATTGGCATTACCGTAGATGGTGGCGGACCAGCGGATGACCCGCAGAGTCCCTCGCACGAAGTTGAGATCACACGGATGGATGAGCGCCGCTTCGGTGTACGTCTGCTCGGAGACGTAATTCCCAACAAGGATTTTGTGCTGCGCTACAGGGTTGCCGATACTGCCGTGCGTGCTTCTGCATGCACATCAATCAGTGAAGGCGGTTCGACTGTGATCATCACCGCGCTCCCGCCGCGGCTCACCGATGAATTTGAGCCGATAGCGCGTGAATTCATTTTCGTTATTGACCGGTCCGGCTCAATGTCGGGAGAGCCGCTGCTCCAGGCTCGAAATGCGCTTCGATCCTGTCTGCGGTCAATGGGTCCGCAAGACACGTTCAACATCCAGGCGTTCGATGATCGCATAGAATGGTTCAGCCAGTCAGCGAACCCTGTCGTGCAGGCTGCCGTTGAGCAGGCCGACAGGTGGCTTCAAGGCATAAGTGCGCGCGGCGGAACCGACATTCTCGGAGCGATTGATTCTGCTCTGATGTTCAGCTCCGATCCTGAGCGTCAGCGTTACATCGTCTTTCTAACGGATGGGGCGGTCTCGGCAGACGATGAGGCACTGCGTCGCGTTCAGCGGCAGCTTGGCCGCGCTCGTTTATTCACCTTTGGGGTCGGCCCGTCGGTTAACCGTTCTCTGCTGATGCGCATGGCCGAGCTAGGGCGCGGCACGGCTGAATTCCTGCAACTCAACGAGGACATAGAAGAAGCGATCATTCGCTTTCAGGACCGCGTGGCCTACCCGGTGTTGCAGGACATCACACTTAACTGGGAAGGTGTGACGGCATGGGATATATATCCGGCCCGCCTGCCCGATCTTTACATCGGGCAGCCGCTCGAGCTGGTCGCCCGAATGCGCGAGAACGGTCAGGGCCCCGGCCGGTTGAGGATCTCAGGACGAAATGGCAATCTACCGATCACACTCGATGTTGAGCTACCGCCCGCCACTACTGCTGAGCCCGTCATCACCCGCGCATGGGCGCGCGCCAGGGTGGACGCTCTGCTGGACGGTCTACGCGATGAGCCGGGTCGGATAGGCGCTTTACGCGCAGAGATTATTGGGCTCAGTATCGCACACAGACTGCTGACCCCGTTCACTGCTTTTGTAGCTGTCGACAACGAAGTAGCTGAACGGCTGTCGGACAAGCCAAGGCGTGTATCGGTCGCCGTGCCTTTGCCCGAGGGTCTAAGGATGGAAGGCTTTGTCGGCGCGCCAATGGTCAATGCAGCGCCGCTGTCTGTCCCGCCCATGCAGGCTCGCGTGGTGCCTGGTCGCCCTCTTGCTCGTCGGGCGCATTCTATGATGGAGCGCGCTATGCCCGCCGCGGACGCAGACCAAATGATGGAAATATCCGAGCAAGCCCGAGTTGTTGCAAGCGCCCCATTCTCTGAGATAGCAGCCGCCCAGCAGCAGACGACTGAAGAGCAATTGCGGTGGTTAGCGCGCATACAGAACGTATCCGGCTCGTGGGGGACTGGTGAGGCCGAAGTTGAGCAGACAGCAGCGGCTATGCTCGCATTCGTGCGCGCGGGTCAGACCCATCGCGCCGGTCACTACCGACGCCAGCTTGCCAGGGCGGCCAAATGGCTGGTTGCCGCGACTGCGCAAGGTTTCGCCCAATACGCGCGTGCTCAGGCGCTGACCGAACTCGCCGCTGCTACTGGCGATTCAGCAATTGCACGCGCAGCGCAATTAGCGCAGACCGGGCCGCCCGCAAAAAGCATTGTGCTCAGCGAGCCCTTGTCTACGCTCGATCAGTTGCGGGCAGCCGCACTCGCACGTCAAGTCAAAGAGGTTGCGCCAACATTGTTCAGCGGCGCCCAGGCTGATCTGGCGCGTGTATGGATGGCAGCGCTTGTAGCCGGTCAATAACTGGAGCTACGCACCGCTTCAGAATTTGAAGGCTTGCGGTGAACTGGCGACGAACTTGATTGCGCGAGGGCAACCTCGCGCAATCAATCTTAATTCGCATACCTGTGGAGCTGTCGGCCCTGAGGGTTGGGCTCGATCAATTGAACGAATTAATAAGAGAAGCATATCGAGAATTACGCGAGAGGCGGCGCATTCCTAACGATCAAAATGAACAAGGTTGATCCGAGCAGGCTTAAGCAACGCCCGCCTAACAAACGCCTGCAACGGAGGCCGCGAAGCGAGTTTCTCACCGCTCCATCCGTGTCACACGCGGCCCCGCTGATGCCAGGCGTTAGGCGAGTTTCCGAGTCACCAGGTCTTCCGCGCCGCGAAGCGTTCTGCTTTCGCCGTCAACGGACTCCTTTCGGAAAGCCCTCCGCCTCAGACACCCGCGTGGCCTGAAGCAGGTGTCTTCTCTCGTGGTTGATGATGATTCGGTAAGCATCGAGCAGACTATAGGTGATGAAGCCTGTGACCGGGGAGGGGATTTTGATTCTCTCTAAATCCAAACCTTCGGTGGCTTTCATGTACTTGATCACCTGATCCTGTTGTTCGACGAATCGGCGGATGATCGCCTCATCAACCGTGCTGCTTGATGGGCGAAAAATCTTCGGGGCTTTCAGCCTACGTTGGGATTCAGGGGCGACGGCCTTGATGAGCAGTTTCCCCCAAACGGCGGGAAGCCAGGGCAGGCGCTCCCAGAGCGTCGTCTTTTTCTCCCCACCGAGGACCTGCTCGAAGATCGGGAAATAGGCGACGTTGGCCGTCACCAGATGGTCGAAGCACTGGGCGACGCTCCACCGCTCTGCGCTCGGCTTCCAGTTAAGCTGCGGGGCCGTCAAATCGCCAAAGGCCGCCAGGGTCTGATCCGTAATGGCGCTTGCCGCGGAGACTAATGCGGATAGATGCTCGCCTTGATTTCTTGTCATCTCCAGCTCCGTTGCTGAATCACGCTATGAGGTGATCATCGTGCCGGCGCCTTCGTCGGTGAAGACTTCGTAGAGCAGGGCGTTGCGGCGGTTGCCGTTGATGATGTGAGCGCTGCGCACGCCGCGGCGAATCAGTCGAGCAATCGCCGCGATCTTCGGCAGCATGCCGGCGGAAACCGTCTTATCTTTGACCAGCGTTTCGGCCTCGTCCACGGTCAGCCGCGAAATCCGCGATGACGGATCGTTGCGGTCGCGCAGGATGCCATCGACATCGGTGAGCAGGATGAGCTTCTCGGCTTCGAGGTGCGCGGCAATCTCGGCGGCAATCGTGTCGGCATTGATGTTGTAGACGTTACCTTGTTCGTCGGCGCCGAGCGACGAGATAACCGGCACGTAACCGTTGTCGAGCAGCAGGCGCAGCAAGCGGACGTTGATCTCGACGATGTCGCCGACGTGACCGAAATCTACCATCTCGACTTCGCCGGTCTCCTGGTTGAGCACATTTTGAATCTCGCGCCGCCGCGCCTGGATGATGTCGCCGTCAACACCCGACAGCCCGACCGTGTCGGCCCCTGCGCGCCGCAGCGCAGAGATGATGTCCATGTTGATCTGGCCGGCGAAGACCATCTTCGCCACTTCGAGGGTGTCGGCGTCGGTGACGCGCCGGCCATTGACCATGCGCTGAGCGATGCCGAGGCGCTCGGCAATCGTCGTCAACTGCTTGCCGCCGCCGTGAATCACCGCCACAGGGATGCCGACCTGATTTAGCAACGTGATCTCTTCGGCCAGCGAGTTGAGCCGCTCCTGGTCTTCGGTGACCTTGCCCGATAGCTTGACGACGAAGGTCTTGTTCTTGAAGCGCTGAATGTAAGGCAGCGCCTCGCGCAGCAGGTCTAAGCGTTCTTGAAGCATAAGAATCAGGAGTCAGGAGTCAGGAGTCAGGAGTCAGAATAAAAATGGAGGCGAAGCCGACTTCCTTATTCATTCTGTCTTCTGACTCCTGACTCCTGACTTCTACAGGATTGATGCCAGCACGGCTTTCTGCACGTGCAGGCGGTTTTCGGCTTCGTCAATGGCGGCGCACTGCGGCCCGTCGAGCACGCCGTCGGTGACGACGACGTTACGGCGCACCGGCAGGCAGTGCATAAACCAGCCGTCGGCGGTCGAGCGCATCACCTCTTCATCGATGCGCCAGCCTTTGTACTGCTGGCGCAGAGCAAGGTCTTCTTCCATGCGACCGTAGAACTGTTTCGCGCCCCAGCTCTTCGCGTAGATGATTCGGGCACCGGCGCAGGCTTCGCGCTGGTCGCGGGCAATCGTCACCCGCCCGCCGCTCGTGCGCGCAGCGCTCTCGATCTCCTGCATCACTTCATCGCCCAGATCATATTCCGGCGGGCAAGCGATGGTCAGGTCAAGACCCATCTGCGCGCTAATCAGCGCGAACGAATTGGGCACCGCCATCGGCAGCGGCTTTGGGTGATAGGCCCACGACAAGACGACGCGATGCGGGCCAAAGCCGCCGAGCTTTTCGCGCATCGTCATCGCGTCGGCCAGCGCCTGAAACGGATGATGGCGCGACGATTCAAGATTGACCACCGGCACGTCACTGTATTCAGCAAAGCCGCGCACCACCGGGTCAATGATTTCCGCGGCGTAATCTTTCATCTCCGGGAAGGCGCGCACGCCGATGGCCGCAACGTAACGCGACAACACGCGCGCCGCTTCTTTGATGTGTTCGGTCTTGTCGCCGTCCATCACGATGCGGTCGCGATATTCCAGGCTCCACATGCCACGGCCCACATCGAGCGTCACCGCATTGCCGCCGAGGTCATACACGGCAATCTCCATCGAGGCGCGGGTGCGCAGGGACGGGTTGAAAAAAACCATCGCGACGCTGCGACCGGCAAGCGGGCGCTCGCGATACTCGCCCGCCTTGACGCGCGCCGCGAGGTCAATGAGCGCCGTCAGCTCGTCGCCGCTGAAGTCTGCGGTGCTGAGAAAGTCTCTTCCCTTCAATTGCATTTCAACTCTCAAATTCAAAACTGCATGGTTGCCAGCTCGCTCAAGAACAGATCGATCTCGGCGCGCCTGAGCGTCAGCGGCGGCAACAGTCTTAGCACGCTCGGGTCGTCGGCAAGGCCGGTGATGATCTTGCGGGCGAGCAGGGCTTGTTGATAAGGCCGGGCGCTCTCGCTCTTGAATTTAATGCCGACCAGATAGCCCAGACCACGCAGCTCGGCGACCTGAGGCAGCTTGCCGAGCTCCGCGTAAAGATACTGGGAGTTGGCGCGCACGTTGTCGAGAAGGTGTTCGTCGCCGATGACGTCAATCGTCGCTTCGAGCGCCGCGCAGGCCAGCGGGCCGCCGCCAAAGGTCGTGCCCAGATCACTGAGCTTGATCTCGCCGGCGATCTCTTCGGTCATCAGCACCGCGCCCATCGGCACGCCGCTGGCGATGCCTTTGGCGAGCGTCACCATGTCAGGCACGACTTCATAGCGGCCCGCGAAAAAGTATTCGCCGGTGCGTCCCATGCCAGTCTGCACTTCGTCATAAATCAACATGGCTTCGGCGCGGTCGCACAGCTCGCGCAACGCCCGATAGAACTCCGGCGAGCCCATGCGCGCGCCGCCCATGCTCTGAATCGGCTCAAGGATCACTGCCGCCGTCTGCTCGTCGATCAGGCTCTCGATGGCGGCAACGTCGTCAAACGGCGCATAGGCGTGGCCGGCAAGCATCGGCGAAATGCCTTCGCGGTATTTGGGTAAGCCAGTAGCCGCCAGCGACCCCGGCGTGCGCCCGTGGAAGCTGCCGTCGAAAGAGACCACTTTGTCGCGACCCGTAAGCTTGCGGGCAATCTTCAACGCGTTCTCGTTGGCCTCTGTGCCCGAGTTGCAGAAGAACGCTTTGCGGTGCAGCGGGTGGGCGATGTCAACCAGCTTGCGTGCCGCCCGCGCCCGCGTGTCGTTATAGACGAGGTTCGAATAAAAGATCAAGCGCCCGGCCTGCTCGCTGATGGCGCGGACGATGCGCGGGTGTGAATGCCCGGTTGACACCACCGCGTGGCCGCCGTAGAGGTCGAGGTAACGCTCGCCCGCGCTGGTGTAGACCCAAACGTCTTCGCCGCGCTCGACGACGAAAGGGAACTTCTTATAAGTTGCGACCTGGTACTGCTCTTCAACGTCAATGATGCTTTCCGTCTGCGGTTGCGTGCTCACTTGATTCTCCTCTGCAAATGAATTGGCCGTCGCGGGCATTAAGGGTTCGTGCCTGCCAGTATCAGCCCGGTTCGCTCAGGGATGCCGAACATCAGATTCATGTTTTGCACGGCCTGGCCCGCCGCGCCTTTGACGAGATTGTCCAGGGCCACAAAGACGATCACCGTGTCGTCCTGCGTGGCATAGCCGATGTCAACGAAGTTCGTGCCCTTCACCCAGTTGATGTCCGGCGAGCCGTTGACCGGGCGAATGAAAAATTCATCGCCATAGAAACTTCGTAGCAATTCACCGACCTGCTCATGACTCGTCGCTTGATTGGTCGTCAGGTAGAGCGAGGCGAAGATGCCGCGCACCGCCGGCAGCGAATGAGTCTGCAAGACCAGTCGGCTCGTGTCTTGCCATCGCGGGCTGACGGCGGCGAGCAGTTGCTCGACTTCGGGCTGGTGCTGGTGCGCGAAGGTTTTGTAAGCGTAAAAACTATTGGCGCGCTTCGGGTGATGCGTATTGGCCGCGGGCTTAGCGCCCGAGCCGGATGAGCCGGTCTTCAGGTCGGCGATGATCTTGCCGCTAATCGCGCCCGAAGCGACGAACGGATAAAGCCCGAGCGCCAGCGCCGTCGCAAAGCAGCCGGGATTGGCGATGCGCGTTGCCTCTTTGATCTGCGCGCGGTTGACTTCCGTCAGGCCGTAGACGAAATCGCGCTGCGCCGCCATCTGCGTCTGCTCGAAGCCGTAGAACTGTTTGAACACCGCGGCGTCGCTCAGACGAAAATCGCCCGACAGGTCAATGCATTTAACGGTTCGCGGCAGCCCTGGCACGATCCCCATCGCCTGCCCGTGCGGCAAGGCGAGAAAGAGACAATCAAGCTCGCCAAGCTCAGCGGCATCGGGCACTGCGGTGAACTGCAAATCGGTCAGCCGCGCGAGATTCGGATGCACCGCATCAACGCGCTTGCCGGCGTGCTCGTTCGCCGTCACCAGCTTGATCTCGACCCGCGGGTGGAACAGCAGAAGGCGCAGCAATTCGCTGCCGCCATAACCTGACCCGCCGAGGATGCCGACTTTGATCATTGCTTCACCCCAACTGCCCACTGCTCGACTTTTTCTTTGACCAAACTCGCCAGTTGCTCGCCGTGATTGACGGCGTTGGCGGCGGCGACGCCGAGATGCTCGCGCACATAATCGGCGCCCATCTGTGAATCGGTGACCGGGCCGCTCATCACGTCAATCTTGACGCCGTGCGCCGCCAGCAGCTCGCGCCCGCCCCACGCGCCGACGAAGTCCGAAGCGCAAAAGACCAGCGCCGCCGTCGCTCGCATCAACTCGGCGTCATTGAAAATCGTTTCGACCGAATAGCCGCCGAGCAAGCCGTCGCCCAGCTCGATCACCGCGCAGTCGGGCTCGACCTGCGCCAGCTCTTCAATCACGCCCTTGGCCATCGGCGCCAGATCGTTGACGCCTACGGTTGAGGGCAAGCCGCAATCAAGAAAGCTCAAGGTCTTGACCGCGCCGTGATCCTGCATGTTGAGCGTGTCGCGCAGGCAGGCGACGCCCGACAGCTTGGCCGCCGCGACCCGCAGGCCGGCGCGCGTCAGGTGCTTGATGATCTCGGTCACGGCGTAGGTCTTGCCCGAATTCATGCAAGTGCCGGCGACCAACACCAGCGGCGTCGTCGTTGTAAGCCGAGCGCGTGACGCAACCGCGCCTTCGCTGATATTGAGAATGCGACCTTCACTTAACGGCATGCCGATGACTTCGACCTCAATGGCGTTGTTGAGACTGTGATGATGGCCGAGGCACTGGCCGACCAGGCCGCCGAGGTTGAGCAGGTGCAGACGGTCGCCGGCCTTGAGGCTCTCCGGCACGTCGCCGACGAAGCCTTTCAGCGCCCGCCGGTAACCGAGCACGCCGGCAATGATGTCGCCGGGGTTGATCTTCGCCATGCGGCCCGTCACCAACTCAAGCGTGTTGTACGTCGCGTTGTCCGTGAGCGTGCGGACGACGACGACGTTACCGGCGCGCGCTTCGCAGCGCGTCGTAATCTCCAGCTCGTGCGGCAGATTGAGGTTGACGGTTGACGAAGCGATCTTGTCAACCCGCACCAATCGCACGTCGGTGTCGGGCGCGTCTATCACCGCGGCCGTCCTGGCTATAGTCTGCTGACTGCTCATCGGTCTGCCCCCTGTGTAGCGCGAGCCGGCAGCTTGCGCCGGTATCGCACTCGGTCGGAATGATTACGCAGGCTGCCGGCTCGCGCTACTTCTCGTGTGCCGCCAGCTTCCGCATTCTTAGGCGCAAGGCGTTGAGCTTGATGAAGCCCTCGGCGTCGCGCTGGTTATAGACGGTGTCGCGCTCGAAGGTGGCAAAGGCTTCGGAGTAGAGCGACAGCGGCGAGCGCCGGCCCGTTACCATGCAGTTGCCTTTGTAGAGCTTCAGCCGCGCCGTGCCGGTGACATTCTTTTGCGTTTCGTCAATCATCGCGCGGATGACTTCAAACTCCGGCGTGTACCAGAAGCCATAGTAGATCATCTCGGCGATGCGCGTGTTGAGCGAGTCCTTGATGTGCGCGACTTCGCGGTCCAGTGTCAGCGACTCGACGGCGCGATGCGCGGCTTGCAGGATGGTGACGCCGGGCGTCTCATAGACGCCGCGCGACTTCATGCCGACGAAGCGATTCTCGACCAGATCGATGCGCCCGATGCCATGCTCGCCGCCGATCTTGTTGACGCGGTCGAGCAAATTCGCCGGCGACAGCTGCTCGCCGTCAACCGCCACGGGAATGCCGGCTTCGAATTCGATCTCGACATACGCGGGCTTATCCGGCGCCTCTTCGGGCGAGCGCGTCAGGATGAAGATATTGTCAGGCGGCTCGGCCCACGGGTCTTCGAGGATGCCGCCTTCATAGCTGATGTGCATCAAGTTGCGATCCATCGAATAAGGCTTCTCTTTGGTCGCGGTCACTGGAATCTCGTGGCGCTCGGCGTAAGCGATCAAGTCCGAGCGCGACTTGAAGCCCCACTCGCGCCACGGCGCGATCACCCGGATGTTCGGTTCCAGCGCGTAGTAGGTCAGCTCGAAGCGCACCTGATCGTTGCCCTTGCCGGTCGCGCCGTGTGCGACGGCGAGCGCCCCTTCCTGGCGAGCAATCTCGATCTGCTTTTTGGCAATCAGCGGACGGGCGAGCGAGGTGCCCATCAGATAAACGCCTTCATAGACGGCGTTGGCTTTGAGCGCCGGGAAGACAAAGTCGCGCACGAACTCTTCGCGCAGGTCCTCGACGTAGAGCTTTGCGGCGCCGGTCGCCATGGCTTTCTCTTCAAGCCCGCCCAACTCTTCGGCCTGCCCGACGTCGGCGGCAAAGCAGATGACCTCGCAGCCATAGGTTTCTTTGAGCCAGCGCAGGATGACCGACGTATCCAGGCCGCCGGAATAAGCGAGCACGACTTTATCAATCTTCTCTTTCGTCATTTGATGACTCCTTATTGAATAATTGCAGGCGATGATCAGCGCGGACGTGCGCTGCTGCGCGCCGACCGGCGGCGCGCGCCGTTGCTCTGCGGCGTTGACCTTAAAGGCTGTCGGCGCGGCGCGGCGGCTTCGACGGTGACCGGCGCGAACAGCCGGGTGATCTGCTTGATCGCGGCGCGCTGCGCGTCCAGGTCTTTGACAGCGACCATCAGCGTATCGTCGCCGGCGACCGTGCCGACGATTTCGCTGATGCCGGCGCGGTCAATGGCGAGCGCCGTCGCCGACGCCTGGCCGATGACCGTCTTGATGACGATCAAGTTATCGCCGGCAGTATCCACAGCGACTACGGGGCTGCCGGCGATAGCCGCCTGCGGCGCGGTGTAGCGGCCTTGCAGCTTAGTCAACCCGAGTTCGACGATGTCGCGCGAGATGCTTGACTGTGTCGCCTCGATGCCGCGCCGCCGCAGTTCGCGCGCCAACTGTTGCTGTGTGGCGACGCGCCGTGCGCCGATAATCTCCAGGATGTTTTGTTGCCGCGTTGTCTTCATAATTCTGATTGAATATGCGGCAATACTGCATATTCTTGAATAAGATGCATAATTATGCATCAAGGTTGGGCGATGGTCAAACTGTTTAGGCGGGATAGTGTTGGGAGAGCAAGCAAGGATGTGATCGCCGGTTTCGCCAAGAACGAGCGTTACGTCCGTGATGATGAGCCTTTGACTGATGAACTGGCTATTGCCGACTCGCGGGTGACAAGCCATTCCTTCTTCTTGAAGGGAATCGTGAATACCGGGCCGGAAAGCGTTGCGTGACGCTGGTATCCCCGACATCAACTTTCACTGTACGGGGCGGATACTTTTGGCACAAGGGCGATAGATGGTGGTACACCGATCAGCGCGGTGAAAGAAGTGAGGGGTCACATAGACAGCCACACCACAATGCGGTATGTTCATAGAACAGAAGAAGGAAAGCGTCGAGCGGTTGAAGCGGCGGCTAAAAGTAGGGTACAATCAAACCCTGCCACAAATCTGCCACAAGCTGATATGGCAACGGCGTGAGTGGCTCTTTTAATTTATAGATAAAACAAAGGGTTGCCAGCGTAGCTCAGTTGGTAGAGCATCGGTTTCGTAAACCGGAGGTCAAGGGTTCGAGTCCCTTCGCTGGCTCCATAAAAACAATGATTTAGGGCTACCTTGATGGTAGCCTTTGCTATATGGGCCACATTGAGGGCCACATTGAAAACGAAGATTGTTTCATAAGCCAATTCTGCGCGTTTACAGGCCATCCTACATTAGAGGCTGAGTAATAGCGGAAAGGAAGTAACAAATGATTCCGCTCATCAGATCATTCAAACGACATTATCATCGGGTTAAGGGATTGCTCCCAAAGATGTACCGCACAGGTTCATTTCAGTTTCAAGTCAAGTTTGACCAGACCAGTGGTGAAGCAAAATGTGAAACTCCTGATCCTAGCGAAACTGTACGATTTGTCGTTTTAATGCGGCCTTTCTTAAACCCTTTAGAACCCATCTACTACGCAAATGTATGGAGTTTCTTGCGTGACAAATTTGCAGCAGAAATTGCTCCTGAGATTGTTGAGGGAGTTGAAAAGTTCATTGCGGAAATGAACAATGGATATATTCCTATCAACTATAACGACGAAGTTCTTACCGCAGAAAAAATCTATCGGCTAGTGGCCGAGGGCAACTATTTTGCAGAGGAGGAGGAATTCTTAAACCGACTAAAAGAAATCACTAGCGTCCCAATCATGGGACCATTACTTGAGCATTCTTTCTATACCTATAATGAGCAAGCTTTTGTTTTGGCAACAAACCTTCTCAAGGTTATTCATCAGATAGAACAGACTGAGACCTATAAGGTACTTGTTGATGTTTCACCTAAAGGTGAAAACCGCTGTATTTTTTGTTTGACGACATCCGGCGATTTTTCAACCGAGGAGCATATATTCCCAGAGTCTTTGGGCAATGACGAATTAATCTTACCAAAGGGTATGGTCTGCAAGAACTGTAACAACAATGTGCTATCGCCACTGGATCAAGCATTGGTTGAATTCCCACCCATTGGAATGTTGCGAGTATATTATCTCCCTTATACCAAAAAGGGGAAGCTTCCCAAGACTGAGTTTGGTGATGTTACTATCGAGAAAACTCATCCGCGACACATTAAATGGACTGCAAAGGAAGGTGCAAATCCCTTCACAGAAGAAACAGAGCTAGAAGATGGCCGGTTCAAATTCAGCTTCCATTTAGAATCAAAGAAGGCAGCCGAGTATACTGCACTCCAAAGGGCTTTGTATAAGATTTCTTTAGGAATGGCGGCGTTTGACAAAGGGCAAGAATATGCATGTAACAGTAGATTTGACGCGGCAAGGGCATTCATCTTGGGTAAGGGGGATGCTCCGAATAAGGTACTGTGCCGCAAACATAGCCAACCGAATCCAGAGATCAGCATAGTATCTTATCTTGATTGGCCGGAAGGGACTGCCCTTGCTATCAGTATCTTTGGTTTAGTTTTTTTACTCAACCTTGAGGAGAAACCACCTATGGAAATCAATGAGATATTGACGCAGGCCGGCTTTATTTATCTCCCAGAAGAGTAAAGCAGATAATCCGAGAAACAGAGAACCAGGGCCATTCAAAGGTGGCCCTGGCTGCTTAAGAATTCCGGTTCATCTTTGATTCTTAGTCTTTGGGGGAGATACCCTTTCCTCTTATTGCTTGCTTACTCTTGCCTGAACTTCCTGATGAGAATGCGAAGATAATCTTCCTTCAGGTCCGAGTAGAAGCTGCCCAGCCGGATTACTTCATCAATGGCTGACTGAATCAATACGAATGCATCCGTCGGGTCCTTTTTCTCTTTGATGCCTTCCAGGAGCAAGATTAGGCTGTCGGGGTCGCCCTCTTGTGCTCGGAATGCCAAATCTGCGGCCTCTTTGTGCGTGAGATTGATTTGCTTTGGCTCGTCATTATCGGTATTCATGGATTGTCCTCCCTTCGTGGTGGATGAGAGAGGCAGGACTCAGGGTGCAAGTCTTGGCCTGCCTCTCCGTTGATTGTTTGGACTGTGAGCCATCACAATCCTGTTAAGATAGCTGCCCTGCCTTCAAGATTCGATCAGCAGCCCCGAAAATCTTCATCGCTGACTTTTCAGGGATTACCTCTCCCTTCAGCCAGGATTGGATGTACCCTCTACAAAACCTAGTCCCCGGCAGGCTCAGGGACTCACAGAGAAGCATCGCCACTGCTTCTGCCTCTGTCTCTCGGAGGCTTCTGGGCGTGATTTCTGAGTCCGCGAAGGAGGCTTCTGCCGTGTGGCCTAGCTCGATGTGGGCCAATTCGTGAAACAGCGTTTTATGGGGCATTGCAGCCATAGGAGAGACCGCCACCTGGCTCTTCTGAGCATAGCCTTGCACGTTGCCATTGGTTTCTGTGAATGAGATTTCCTCGATGCTTAATGCGGCAAGGGCTTTCTCTTTATTCCAGGCTGGCATCTCAGGCATCGGCACAGACTCTCCCTCGGTCTGAGCTAAGACAAACCAATGTGGCTTCCAGACAAAGGTAGTAATAACCGTTTGATCCTCTCCACTGCTTTCATCTTTCATCTTTCTGGTGAGAGGCATACATAGCCATATCGCCTTTTGGCCTTTCTTCACCTGTCGCCCTAGCTTCTGCCATCCCGGATAGGTATTGATTGGCCCTGGCTCTATACCTCTAATCTGGCATTGAATCATTGCTGCTACCTGATTCCCCAGGCTATAGCCATGAAACGCGCTGTAGGCTTTGAGAATCAATCCCGGTTGTCTGACTGCTTGCTGTAGTAGCTCTACCCATTTCGTCTGATTGTCCATAATTCCTCCATAAAGTGAAATGGGATAGGCTCTTGACCTATCCCCATCTCATTCACCGCGCATAAAGCATCAGGTAGTAAGCCCGGTCAAACTCATAGGCAGGATGGTTGCGAACATTCTTGAGGTTGAATGCCCATGCCCTGGTCTCTGCGCTACGCTTGCCAAACTCTCTGAAATCGCCCTGCCTGCTGTGGTACTCGACATGGCATGTCTCGTGAGCTGGCGATACTTGAGTCCCGCCATTGCTGCGGTAGATGGGATGATGGAGGTTTATGGGCTGGTCTTGAGTAACCTCAAGCTTACAGAAGTAGCAGATTAGAGGCTCATTTCCGATAGAGGCAGAAGCTTCTAACAGTTCTTGAGTCTGTGCCTGTGTGTTATAACCTGAATAGGTTTGCTCACCTATGAGGCTCTTGAGATCAGTAGGTGAAGAGGAGTATTCTTGCATTGTCTATTCCTTTCGTCACGGTTAGGGGTGGACAACTCAAAAGGCTAGAGGTTGCCGCCTCTGGCCTTTCGTCTTTTGGCGCTCAAGTAATCAACTCGCAATTAACTATATGCATATCGAAATAGTTTGTCAAGAAAATTCTTTCGATTGACAAAGGTTTTTATTGGGTGTATAAAATGCCTATGAAACTGCTTTCAACGTCACAAGCAGCGAAGAAGCTGGGGATTAGTCCTGCAAGAGTCCAACAGTTGATCTGGGCTAAGAAGTTACCTGCCCAACAGGTGGGGCGTGGGTATGTAATCAATGAGTCAGACTTGAAGTTAGTAGAAGATCGCAAGCCAGGCAGACCACCTAAGCAGACAAGCACGAAAGCGAAAGATAAAGTGGTGGGATAATCGTGTGTTGACGTTCATGCCCTGTAGAATGTGGGTATGAAATTGCCCCTTCCGGTTGTTCTGGGTAGTATTATAGCGTACTGGCTCCCGGCTTGCCGTCGCACTCAAAGAGAGGTAGTGGTGCCGCAGTGTGTTGATAATAAGAATGAAATTGGTTGAATGTTGACGCGAAATCGAAAGACTTCACCTACATCACCATAGCAATCAACCTTGCGAGATTCGTAGCTCTTGAATCAGACCTTATAGTCGTTCGGTCCAGATTGGCATACTCTAAAATAGCTGATTGATCCTTCATAACGCTTCTGGCCTGAGAACGCCGATTCCGTCCATCCTTCGCCGGTCATAGAAGACTGAGTCTGTTAGTTCTGCGAGTGTCCATCTCCGAACCCGCATAAAGTTATGGTTCGGAGATGGACACTCGCGTTCAGCAGTCAGAAGGTGAAGCCAAGCTGAGCCTGGAAGCTGCGCGGCGGGACGAAGTGTGTGCCGCTGAAGGTCGAAAGGAAATTATACAGCGCCTCTTTGTTCGTCAGGTTGATCGCCGACAGGCGCAACGTCACACGCTTCTGCTCGGTGCGTAGCAAGTTATCGGTGCCGACACTCAGATCAAACAGGTGACGTGGCGCGATCCGCGGCGGATTGTGATCGTCGTCTTCGGTGCCGTCCGCTGGAATGCGCACTCGCGTTGCTCCTCGATGTGCATCCGTACAATCGGTTAGCCCTTGCGTCGGCGTAGCAAAAACATTCCCGCAAAACAGGCCGATCTGCGCCTGCTGATCCGGTGTCAATGTCAGCGCCGTGGCAAAGTCTGGCACCGAGCCGGCGACCAAGCCGCTATCGTAACGCCACGAGAAAGACACATACGGCAGTAACTGCTTAAACTGATTGAACTGATACTGTACCTGCGCGTTCGTTTGAAACGCCTGATCGTGGTCGATGCGGAAGACCCCGGCTGGTAGGTCTGAGTTGAAGAACAGGCCGCCGCTCTCTGGCGGGAAGTAGCGCGCCCGCGTGTGCCCGGCGGTGAAATAGGCCGACAGCCCCTTGTAGTTGGCCAGCGTCACGCGCACTGCTACGCCGTCAATCTTCGATTTGTCCCAGGAAATCGGGAATGCAATCGGCGTATTCAAAATGACATTGAAGTCGTAGGCGTTGCGGGTGTACTTCCAGAAGTAATCCCCGTCTACGATAATGAAGCGCCCGATGCCCTGCTGGATGCCGACATTGAACTGATTGCGCCTGCCGGGTTTCAGCGGCTGTGCCGTCGCTTCGCCGAGTATACCATCTGCCAGACCGCCTGCGCCGGTCACGCTCGACAGCACCAAGTTTTCGTTATAAGGCGTCTCGAAGTTGCGCGTGTAGGAGGCGCGCAGCACCGTATTCGTGGGCTTGATGCTATACGATACGCCGACTCTCGGCTGCAACAGGCTGCCGTGGCTGATGCCGTCGTAGTTGTCATAGCGCAAGCCGAGATTGAGCGCCAGGCTGTGCAAGGTGATCAGGTCTTGCGCGTAGACTGCCTCCTGCTTGATGTCGGCGTGTCCATGAAACGTGAACAGACTGCCGCCGCGCGTCAGATCGAATGGCGCAAGGCCCGGCAGGAAATCTGGACTCGCCGGGTCATTGAAGGCCGGGTCGGTGATGCCGAATTGAAAGTTCTCCGTCAGCAGGGTGTGCTGCAACTGGACGCCAACTTTCGCGTTGTGAATGCCCTGGTTGTAGGCAACATCGGCCTTGACGCCGACATTGTTGAGCCGGCGCTGCTGGTTGATGGTCTGGGTCTCATCAGAGAAGGGATCGGCGCTGGGAAGGTACTTGACGACATCGAGCCGGTAATACGGATTGATGGTCAGCAGGGTTGACTGGTTAAACGTGTGCACATATCCAAGGGCAAGGTTGATGGTGTGCACCAACTGCCGCTGGTCTTGACCGAGGGCCTCTTGATCGAAGGTGTTCGGCACCTGAAAGAAGTTGCGCACGAAATAGAGGTTCAGGTGCAACGCATCCTGCGAGGTGGGATTGTAATCGAGCCGGTCAAAAAGGCCGGCGGTTCTTCCCTTATCGTGCAGAGGGGTGAACTCCGGCGCGTCGAGAAAGCGCCCGGAGCGCTCGAAGTTGAAGGCCGTGAAATTGCCTGCCTTCGCGCCACCGAAGCCGAAGGTGGCTTCTTCCTGTGTCGTGCCAAACGTGCCGTAGAGCGCCGAAAGACTGCCGGTCGGCTTGTGCAGTCCGAGGCCTGACTTAGTGATGGCATTAATCACCATGCTCGTCTTGTCGCCGAACTCGGCGGGCACTGAGCCGGTGATGACTTCCAGCGATTGAATGGCATTGACCGGTATCTGCGTCGAAAACGCCTTGCTCTGCTGGTCGGAGATGGGCTGGTTATCGAGCGAGATGGAAGATTCAAAGTGATCGCCGAGCGGGTGGGGCGCGCCGTTGGAGTCGGCCGCGACGCCCGGCGCCGCCGCCGTCACCACATCACTTAATCCCGACCCCGGACTCCTGATGGGCATTCGGTTAATCCGCGACTGGTCAATGTCGGTGTGCGCTGACGGAACATTTTCGATGAGAATTTCGCCACCCGTGATTTCAACACTTGCTTCGGTGCCGCCTACGGCAAGCGGAATCTTCAAGCTCAGCGGAACCGATGAGCGCACATCCAGCGCCTGTTGCGCCGAGTTGAAACCACTCGCCGAAACGCTCAGGCTATACTTGTTTGGCGGAACATTAATGAAGCGGAATGCTCCTGCATCATCTGTCGTCGCTTTGCGGTTGTAACCCGTCTGCGCGTTTTCGAGTGTCACGGTGGCTCCGGGGATGACGGCGCCGTTGGGGTCTGTCACCGTACCTTCAACAGTTCCTGCGGTCAAGGATTGCGCCAATGCCGGCAGCCCGTCCATTGCACTCGCCACAAAAATGAAGAGGACGGCTATTGCTGCCCCCCTTTTCAAGTCAACCCGTGAGAAAACCCGGCAGGCCAGAGCCCATGATGACGCCACCGAGCCAGTAATGAATGTATGTAAAGCTAGCATGTGCATCTCTCCTTATCGATCAGCAGAATGAATATCCAATAGTCGCCTAGCCAGCCCTGCGACCAGAAAGCGTCCTTGGATCATTTATGCAGTTGCCGAATGCCTACGCGCCGCTCCACTGGAAGCGGATACGCAGGCAGGGCTTTTGAGGACATGCGGAAGACTTGCGCAATGGCCTCAAAAAGACGGGTGGTCTGATCAGAAGTTAAACCAGTGGTGGAGCGCGACCGAAGAGAGACGTGATCAATCGTTGCGAGAGCGGTTCAACACGCAGCGTCTGGCAAGCGATGGTTTGTGGAACAAGTTCAAGCGTGGTGGCCGCCGGGTGCGGGTAAGGAACGAAGTTGCGCTGCAAGCGGCAGGATAAACAACTGGCATCGCTGCCGGCATCATTTTTGGTTTGCGAATCGCTGTCGCTTGTCGTGACGATGATGGAAGACGAAAGGCGTGGCGTGCTGTGATGATGCGTCAAACAGACAAACAGCGCGTGCATCATCAGGCAAAGGAAGACGAGCGCAGAGAGGCGCGCCCGTCTGCTCTTCTTATTTGTGAAGTTGCCGCGCTGTTTCACAGACCGCCCTCTTCACGAAACATCATTCAAGAGGAATTTAACGATAGTACATCAGATGTTGTCAAACAGGGGAAGTGAATAACCACGCAACAAGCTGCATAAAACTGTTCCTGTAAGAATTGGACTATATAACTCAAGTGTCTGATCAAAGCAGTCGGGAACAAAGAGACTCCCAGGATTATCCAGCCTCCTGTAAGATAGACCCCGCCTTAGAAGTTGCTAAGGGAGAGCGGTTTGGTCTCTACGTCATTGACAACCACTTTCCTGACGGTACGGGCGTCGAGTTGTGTAGAGCGATACGAAGCTTCGATGCCGAGACCCCGCTCATCATCTACTCCGGTACGTCAACGTCGGAGGATCTCGAAGAAGGGCTGCGGGCCGGGGCGCAGGCGTTCGTCTTGAAGCCGTACCTTGATGCTCTACTAATGACGATGGCGAAACTGCTCAACGCCTGAATCCTTATGGCTCTTCTTGCGGATTACTTGCCCGAAGACTGCGCGGCCTGCAAAGGGTCGGGCTACACGTCGCATGGCTGCTGCAAGCGCTGCGGCGGCAAGCGTTAGCGACGCCACTTCCCCGCGTTGCGACCACCCAGGCGACGCGCCTACAGAATGTCTCTCTGCCCGTAAGCGACTGGGAGCGACGGCACAGGCATCGGCACATCGCGTTAACGCTTGCCGGTCTTTCTCATTGTACTTCGCTGCTCGTTGTCCGCCTGCCGCCTGTTCCCCTATTTTTTACAAAGCAATGGGACGGCCAATACTGTTGACCTGCCATTTAGTCCATTTTATGATACATACTACTTTGATTTATATCTTGAACTGGAAAGTGTAAAGGTTATCAAATGAACATGTCTGCACCATCTATCCTCATCGTGGAAGACGAACCAGCCCTGGCCCGTCTTCTCGATGTTCTACTCAGCATTGATTACAAATGCACAGCAGCCTTTAGTGTGAAGGATGTAATAGACAGGTTGAAGGCTGGCCCGTTCGAGTTGATGCTACTTGACGACGAACTGCCTGACGGGTCGGGCTTGGCGCTCCTGCCGTTCGTCCGTTTGGTCGCGCCTGATATGGCGGTGATTGTCCTGTCAGGCAAAACGGATGAACAGACAGTTGAGAAGGCCATGCAGAACGGAGCAAGTGATTTCATTGGAAAACCTTTCAATCTTGCTCAGGTGCATGAGGTGGTGAGAAAAGTGCTATGACAAAAGGGCGACTGCTGCGGCATAACGCTCCTATTCAGTGGGGCCGCAAAATCTAACGCTTTGTCCCGTCCTTGGCCTCTTCTTGCTGCTGCCGCTGCTGCGGTTTTGCTGCTGCTGCATCACCGTTCATGCCGGGCAGTATCTTGCGAGGCACATCCTGGCGATGAAACGCCCGATTGGAAACAGGTCGCGCGACGTGTCACCTTTTTGCCCTTAGCGCCGAATACTTCATGTGGCTGGTAGCTGGTCCTGTGGCCTGACGCACTAGCATGGCGCCGGTCTGCGCCAGTAACGCTGCGTCACGCATCTGCCAACGGGCAGGCTCAACCCAAACTGGTCCACCTAGAGTTGCGCAACATAAGCGCGAAGTGGAATCTGCCTATAAGAGATTAGGCATCGGCCCTGAACCGGTTCGCGATCATGTTCGAGGGGAGAATGCCGCTTGATTAACCCACGGCCATTTACACAAACGGCTGCACATAGCCGTGCCGATGGGTGCACCCGCAAACTCACTTACACAGAATCCAACTTAGGCCCCTATCTGCCTTTGTTGATGACGACCTGGTCGAGAATCGCGCCGTTAGAACCAACCGCCTCAACCTTCATCTTCGATGCGTCAACTTGTACAACCAGAAACGAGTTGACGGTATCGTTGCCAGCCTCGAACACTTCGCTGCGGCGGTCGATGTTGCCCTTGCGCAACTGGCCGCTCGCGCCTTCGGTAAAATAATAGATACCCTTCTGCGGCTTCATGCGTTCGTAGACATGATCGTGCCCCGCAAAAGCGGCGTCCACTTTGTAGCGGACGAACAACGGCTCTAGATGTTTGCGGAGATTGAGATCAGAGCCGTGCTTGCGCGCCGAACAGTATATCGGGTGATGAAAGAAAGCCACCTTCCATCGCGCCTTTGATGCTTTTAACGCAGCTTCAAGCCAGGTGCGTTGCTCTATGGTCATCACGCTTGAATCGAGCGCGAAAAAGTCGATCAGGCCCTGCGCTTTACTGAACATATAGTAGCGATGGCCCTCCATGCTGAACTTATCGTAATGGAGCGCGGCCTCGGTGCCGCGCTCAAGGTCATGGTTGCCGAGCGAGGCATAAAACCTCACGCCCTCTTTCAGTAAGTCTTTGTACGGGTCTTCAAAACGCGGCTTGAATAAAGCGGCCTCGCCGTGCGGATAGATGTTATCGCCGAGCATCAACACAAAATCGAAGCGCACCTTCTCGCGGTAGGCTTTCATCTGCCGGGCGACTTCATATTGAGGCGCTTGCCCTGTACCTGAATCCCCAATGACGGCAAAGGCAAGCGCCTCCTTGGACTGACTCGCGACAGGCGCCGTGGCCGGGCAGGCGAAGGCCAACGCCAATAGAAAAGCAATCGCCGTGAGCCTGCCTCTGAGCGATAATGGCACGGTATCCCCTTACCTGTGTTCGTCAGTCACGCCTGAAGATCAAGGCTTCTTCGTCGTCTCTTTCTTCTTGCCCGCTGCCTTCTGCTCGGCGGCCCTCTCTTTGGCCTCCTGCTCTTTGGTTTCGGATTCTACTTTGACCACCTTGCCGGTGAGGGCATCAACCTGAACTTCCTTGATGCCCGCTTTGGTGCCAATATCAAACGAATAGACTAACTGTCCATTCTCGCGCTCAAGCTCGGCTTCTTTGATCTTGCCACCGGGCACTTCCTTCAACGCTGTGGTGCGTGCTTCTTTCATTGTGACCTTGGCTTCTTTAGCCAGCTGCTTCTGGCTGCTCTTCTTGTCGCTTGCGGCGACCGAAAAAGCGAGTGCCAGGATCAATGCGAGTCCAATTATTGATCTGCGGATGCTATGCATTGTTATTCCCTCTATGCTCCAGATTTGGCAGGCCACCAATCACCGCTCTGATAGAAGCGATGAACGTCCTCAACTTGATTATACGGATCGAAGATGAACGTACGATGAATCGACGGAAATGCTGATCAGAGCGGCAAGGTGACCGTGAACGTACTTCCCCGACCGAGTTGGCTGGTGACGCGGATCGCTCCCTTGTGAGCCTCGGCGGCCCACTTGGCTATCGCCAGGCCGAGGCCGCTGCCGCCGTCGGCGCGCGAGCGCGCCTTAGCGATTCGATAAAAACGTTCGAAGACCTGCGGGAGCGCGTCGGCGGGGATGCCGATGCCGGTATCTGACACGCTGATTCTGACCGCCTTTGCCTCCGCCTCAATGCCAACGATTACGGAGCCGCCGGCGGGCGTGTACTTGATGGCGTTGTCGAGCAGGTTCAGCAACATTCGCCTGAGGATATCCTCATCACCTGAAAAGCTCAGGTCAGGGGCAGGCTCGGCTTGCAAGGATATTCCTTTTTGCGCCGCCAGCACCTGTGCGGCCCGGCAGCACTCATCCACCAGATCGTTGAGATAGAAGTCGGCCATGCGCAGCGGGCGCTGGCCCGCGTCGGCTCGCGCCAGCTCCAGCATATCGTCGACCAGCCGCGACAGGCGCTTCGCCTCGTCCTGGATAATGGCGAGCGCTGCTTTGTATTCAGCGGGGTCGCGATCCTGAGTGAGGGCGACATCGGTCTCGCCGCGAATGATCGACAGCGGTGTCCGCAACTCGTGTGAGGCGTCGGCCATGAAGGTCCGCATGCCCTCGAACGAGCGGTCGAGCCTTGATAGCAGCTCGTTGAAGACGCTGGCCAGGTGGCCGAGCTCGTCTTTGGCATTCCTGATTTGCAGGCGTTCGTGGAGGTTGCGGGCGCTGATGCGCTCGGCCTGATTCGACATCGCCACGACTGGTGCTAGGCTCTTGCGCGCCAGCAAAAAACCGCCGACCCCTGCGGCCAGCAGGGCTGCGGGCAGGCCGAAGTAGAAGGTCCGCTGGATGGCTTCGAGCTGCTCGCCCAGGTCGTGCAGCGGAGCTGTGATTAATACCACATATTCCCCTGCTTTGGTTTGCAGCGGCATCCATACCTGCCGCGCGCCTTCTTCCCCGAACCCGGAAACGGTGCGGAAGGCCATCTGTCCGTGGGACTCTGGCGCGAGCAATGCCTCCGGGGGGGTGGGCGGGTGACCGTCGGGGTAGTTGGTCGCCAGCACGTGATCGCCCTCATAGATGGCGACGTAAACGTCCGGCAGTTGCAGCGTACTCAAGGTGTCGGCCGCGCCTGCGGCGGCATCCCCACCGCGCTCGCCGGTTTCGACCTGGAATGAATTGACCACCGTCTTCGCGGCGCTGGCAAGTGACAGGTCGAGCCGCGAATAAAGGCTCTTTGAAAGCGCCAGATAGATGGCGAGGCTGAAGCCCGACAGCAGGACGCCGAAGACCAGCACGTACCACAATGTCAGACGCACACGCACACTGCTAAACACGGTCTTCCTCCAGGTCGGCAGAGAGCAGGTAGCCTTCGCCGCGCCGCGTGTGAATGAGCGGCGGCTCAAAGCCGTCGTCAATCTTCTTGCGCAGCCGCCGGACGTAAACGTCAATGATGTTCGAGAAGGGGTCAAAGTTTTCGTCCCAAACGTGCTCGGCGATCTCGTCGCGTCCGACGAGTTTGCCGGCTCGCAGGACGAAGAACTCCAGCAGCGAATACTCCTTCGCCGTCAGGCTGATGGGCCTCCCTGCGCGTGTGACAGCGTGGCTCGACGTGTTCACCACGAGGTCGGCGACCTGGACGGTCTCCGGCCAGAACTCCTTCCTGCGTCTGAGCAAGGCGCGGATGCGCGCCAGCAGTTCTTTGAAGTCGAAGGGCTTGCCGAGATAATCGTCCGCGCCGCAATCAAGTCCTGTAACGCGGTCTTCGACGGCGTCTCTGGCCGTCAGCATCAACACCGGCTGCTTGATGCCCTGGGCGCGCATCTGCTGGCAGACTTCAAAGCCGTTCTTCAGCGGCAGCATCACGTCGAGGATGATCAGCTCATACGCGTTGCTGCTCGCCTGATGCAAGGCTGCCTCGCCATCTGCGGCGATGTCAACGGCGTAGCTCTGCTCGCGCAGCCCCTTGGCGACAAAGTGGGCGACGCGCGGCTCATCTTCGACCAGCAATATCCTCATAAGCCCATCCTGAACCAGCACTCAATCTCACGCCCCACTTAGCGGCCGCGTCATTTCAGTCATCCCGATTGCCGCATTAAAACTTGAACCGAAAGGAGAGCTGTAATCTTCGCGGCGGCTGTGCCGTGACCGCCTTCCCGAAGAAGGGCGAACTGAGCGTGCCGACGAAGTTCACGTAATTGACTCTATTCAACACGTTGAAGGCGTCTACGCCAACATTGACCGTCGGGCTTTTATCCTTCTTCGCTTTGCTTAGCAGAAAATCATGCGACCAGCGCAGGTCAACGTCGAAGTATCCCGGCCCCTGCAAGCTGTTGCGCGGCACCCCCGCCGGGCGCGCGTTCGCAACCCCAGTATGAAAGTCGTCGCGGCCCGTCGTCAGTGTGTACGGCGCCCCGGAGTAGGCCGACACCGCGACGCCGAGGTTGAGCAACTTGCCGGGGTTGAATGTCCCCAGAAACTCGAAGCGGTGTCGCCGATCAAAGTCGGCTCGCGCCCACTCGCCCCTCAGGTCGTAGTCGTTAGCAGGGAAGAAGGTGATGCCGCTCGTGTCGTTGGATGTCCGGCTTAATCTGTATTGCGCCATCCCGGTGAAGTAACGGCTGATGTTGCCCCGAAAAGAGATCTCAAGCGCATTGCTCTTGCTGTTGCCTGACGACTCTATCTGGCGGATCACGCCAAAGGTAGAGTCGGGCCGTACGAGGTAGTTAGGAGGCGGTGGCGCGTTCAGGTCGCGCGAGCGAAATAGTGAAACGCCGCGTGAGCCGATATAGGTGACCGCCATCGTCGCTTTCTTCAGCTGTCGTTCTATCCCGCAGCTATACTGCAGCGTATATGGAATATGAACCTGCGGGTCCAGCCGCGTGACACTCACCGGTTGCGCCGACAGCGGCGCGCCGCCGCTGAGCGGGTCGGGGAATCCTGGGTTGGTTAACACATACAGCCTGAGTAGCTCGCCGTTGAATTGCAAGAAGTCGAAGATGGGGCGCGGCCCTGTGCGATCATAGAAGACCCCGGCACCGCCGCGCAGCACGGTCTTGCCCGCCTTGCCGGGCGCGTAAGCGAACGACAGGCGCGGCGCGAAATTGTTATTGTCGCCGATGAAATTCTGCCAATCGCGCCGCAGTCCGACCGTGATCATCAGGTTTGGTCGCAGCCGCAAATCATCCTGGACAAAGAAGTCGATGATCTTCTCGTAGAAGACGAGGTGGCCGTTGCCTTGCTGCTGTTGGAAAGAAAATGGGTGGCCCGCTGCATAATCGGCCAAGCTTGAGAAATAAAACGTCCCGCCCTGATTGATGTTGTTATCCAGCCCGCGCCGGCTGAAATCGGGAATATCAATGCCGCCTTTGATGGTGTTGCGCCCGCTGGTGTAGGCGACGATGTCGGTCAGCTCGAAATGCGACTCGGTGCGCAACTGGTCGGCCTGGGCGCTGCCGCCGATGAAGGTATCGGCGACGACGATCCTCGGGTCGTTGCTGATACTCCTGATGGGCGCATGGTAATGCCCCAGCAGAAAGCGGAGCTGATTGAACAGCCTCGGTGAAAAGAAGTACTGGTCATTGATACGAATCTCGTTTTCGGTCAGCTCAGATATGGTCCCGGCCTCCGGCAGCACAATGCCGCCCACCCCCTGGTTGCGGTTGGAGCGCTTCTCGTACGAGTAAAAGAACGATGCGTTGTGCGTGTCGCTGAAGGTGTGGTTGATCTTGCCCGAAGCCAGCAGGTTGCGTACCGGCGTGGCGACGTTCTCCTGGATGCTGCCGCCGGGAGTGAGCGCGAAGACGACTGCTTCGAGGTCTTCTTCGTTGCGGTTGATCGAGAGCAGAAAGGTGGTCTTCTTGCTGTGCCGGATCGGCCCTGTGAAGATGCCTTCATAGATGCGGCGCTGCTCGGGCGGGCGGGTCAGGGCAAATGGGTCGCGCGCGTTCAGGTGGTAGTCACGGAAGAGAAAGTTAAAGGTGCCGTGATACTCAGGCGAGCCGGGCTTGGTGATGACTTCAATCCGCCCACGGCCTGGGCGCGCAAACTCGGCTGAGTAAGGGTCGTTGTTGATCTTCACCTCTTTGATTGCCGAAGCCGAGACGCCCAGGTTGTTGACCTCCATGCCGTCGACGATAAGCGTCGCGCCGCTGGTTCCGACCGACCCCGAATCGAGGAAGCGGGACATCGTGCCGACGTAGTCCTGATCGAAGACGGGGATGTTGCTCAGCGCCTGGCCGCTCAAAGCGTTGCTGTCTTGATTGTCGCTCGTCTCGGTGCTCACCTGGTTCGAGTCGCTGGTGACTGTGGCCTCCTGATGGCCTCCTGAGACGGCCAGGACAACGCGCAACGGCGCGGGTGTTTGGGTAGTCACCTTGACAGGCAGGTCAGTGGACTCGAATCCCGCCGACTGTATATTGAGGTCATAGGCGCCGGATGGAACCTTGGTGAATTTGAAGTTTCCGGTGCTGTCGGTAATTGTTGTTTGAACGACAGCGTCTCCCGACCGCAACTCCACTTGAGCGCCGACAATGACCGCGCCGGCAGGGTCGTGTACGGTGCCTGAAACCGTACTTAGAAGCGAGTTATCCTGCGTCCGCGCTGCACCTGTCATTGCGATTAGCGCAAAAAAAACAAGCAGAGTCATCCACTTCATCAAAACCAGTCTCATAGGTTCAGACATACTCCAATCATAAGTAGGGCGTAAGGAAAAACCTTCTCAGAAATTGTAGCCGACTGAAAGCCCATATATAGATGCTCGCCCTCTGTCGCGCGGCTGGATGTGCGGCGAGAAGCTGAGCCGCGTCAGCTTGCCGCTAAGCGTGTCCAGAACTTAACGGATTAGAGACAGGCAGAGAACGCCATGCTGTCTCTAATGCTTGAAACGTATTGCCCTCGGTTTCAAGCATTCATTGCTCGTCCTTAGGCAACAGCTTGCCGTACGGACTCACTTTGATCTCGGACTTCTTGCCGGCCTTCCTAACGTGGGCTTCGTAGGCGACGACCGCGTTGTTCTTGGTGATGGACTCGACCTTGAGCACTTTACCTTTGTCCGCATTATGCTCGATGGTCACCCTCACGTCTGGTGCCAGGGATGCTAATGCGACCTCCTCTTCGATCTCGACGACCGCACCATTCGGATCAATGAGCACGTCCTTGCCATGACCATTGACCTTCATCTCGACTTCATAAAAAGTCTGGCCGTGCTCGACCTCTTTCGAAAAGCCCTTGACGGTCGCGCCACGACTTTGCTCGCTAACAGTCTGCTGCACGGCCTGTGGCAAGTCCTTCATCTTCACACGCCGTTCGCTGTCCTGAGTGAGCACAGACCCGACCAGCAACAAGCTAAGGCCAATTGCCGTTGTTGTCACCCCCAGCACGTTTTGCTTTCTCATAACTCTTGTCCTCCACTATCCAGCATTAACTTCATCATCTTAAAGAGATTGGGTGAACTCACGCAGTGCAGCAATCTCAGGTTATGTTTCCAAGATCAAAAGAATAGCAAATCATTGATGAACAGATGATTAACAGCAAAAGAGGAGGCAATGGGTGGCTGACGGAATACCCCTGAGTGCTACCCCTACTGTCTCATCAGCGATTGCAACCGCCGCAGAGCGTGCAGACTTCGCCCGCACACCAAGGGCTGCGCGGACCTTTTTTTCGGGCCTGTTAATCGTCCGTTCATCTGCCATTCGTTACAATCTAAAATCGGGTGGTTTCGGGTCAGGTAAGGAACAGCCAAATCAGGACGAATGCCTTGCCAGGATGTCGGGTAATCAGGCTGTCCCTTGATGCAAATGAGTTGGGAGATCTAACTCGCCCTGGCCGAAGTACGAACGAGGAGAAGAAATGAGCACAACCCTTAGAGGAACAGCTTTGCGTTGCGTTACGCTCGTATTGTTGCTTGCCGCCGCGCCGGCTCTACTGGCGCAATCGTCATCGGTATACCACGTCACTCGCACCTACACGCTCGGCGGCGACGGCGGCTGGGACTACGTCATTCCCGACCCGCCGAACCACCGGCTTTTCATCGGTCGCCAGAACCGTGTCATGGTGGTGGACGAAAACGACGGCAAACTGCTCGGCGAAGTCACCGGCATCAACGGCGCGCACGGCGTCGCGCTGGCCGAGCACACCGGCCACGGATTCGCCACCTCCGGTAACGATGCCTCGGTCGTCATGTTCGACCTGAAGACCTTCAAGGTGTTGGGCCGCATCCCGGCGGCTGAGGATGCTGACGCCATCATCTATGATCCCGTTTCTGACCGCATCTTCACTTTTAACGGCGATGCCCATTCGTCGACGGTCATCGAGCCCGGCGCCGGTAAGCTGATCACCAACATTGATCTCGGTGGTAAGCCCGAATACGGCCTCTCGGCGGGCGACGGGAAGGTCTACGTCAACATCGTAGACAAGGGCGAGGTGGTGGAGATCGACGCCAGGAAACTCAACGTGACGCGCCGGTGGTCTGTCGCGCCGGCCAAGCAGCCTGTGGCGATGGCGATTGACACCAAGCACCACCGCCTGTTCAGCGGCTGTCGCAGCGGGGTGATGGCGGTCTCAGACTATGAGGCAGGTAAAGTCGTGGCGACGGCGCCGATTGGAGCAGGCGTTGACGGGGCGGGCTATGACCCGGCCACCGGCGACGCTTTCGCCTCAAACTACGACGGGACTCTGACCGCTATTCATCAAGACGGACCTGACAAGTACCACGTCGTGGAGAACGTGCAGACCGCGCAAGGGGGGCGGAACATGGGGCTCGATCCGTTGGCGCATCGCGTATTCGTGGTCTCCGCGAAGTTCGGGCCTGTACCGACTGAAACAACAGCAGCCAACCCTAGAAGGCGGCCTCCGATGATCCCCGGTTCTTTCATGGTAATGGTGGTAGAACGCCAGCCCTGACGAGAGTGATAAGATAGTTCAGACCTTCGACCGATCGCAGTTGGACGAGCAGGGCGGGTGGCCTTCTTGGCACTGAGCGCTTCTGCCCGTCCTATCGAATGAAGGTGGGCGCCATTTTCTGGAGGGAATTTATGTTTCATGAATGGCATCGATCTCGCCGCCTTCGCGTCTTTTTGCTTTTGTGTGGTCTTCTCTTTTTCGTCAAGGTAGGCTCTGCATTTGCTTACGACCTAAAAGATAACCATCAGACGGCCCCAGCGCCGCAAGCTGGTACATCTCAGGCAACTGGGCAGGAGTCGGCAGCGCAGGAGGTGACAGGCACGCAGGCAACGGCGCCGGCACCTCAAGGTCAACCCGTGGTTTTCAGCGCGGCTGACGACAGGGGGAGTCGCACGACGGCGGGCAATACAGGGCAAGCGGGTTCATCAGCGACGCCACAGACGCCGTTGACGCCGGGACAGAAATTCAAGTATTCGCTACATAGCTCGTTCGGGTCCCCGATGCCTTACGCGCTGTCGGTGCTTTCGGGCGTCTTCAGCGAGGCGACTGACAATGACCACGGGCGTCACATGAGTGCCGGCGACTTCCTGGCCGATTCGGCGACGCATGCGGCGCGCAGCTTCGCGTTTCGGGCGACGGCCAACTTTTTCGAGAAATTCGCCTTCGCCGCCGCCTTTCACCAGGACCCGCGTTACTTCCGTTCCGATAAGCACGGCTTCGCGCGCATCACGTATGCCGTCAGCCGCGTCTTCATCACGCAGGGCGACAACGGCCACAACCAGTTCAACGCCTCGTTTTTTGCCGGCGGGCTGGTGACGGCAGGCATATCAAACGTGTGGTCGCGCCCGGATGACCGCACGGTCAGCAGCACCTTCGGGCGCTTCGGATTGCACGTCGCCTACCGGGGACTGTCGAACGTCATTCATGAACTGTTCGGCAGGCATTGAATTGAGGGAAGCGGCGGGAATCTACTCGCGCAATAAACAACGGCGCTCCTCAATCTGGGGAGCGCCGTCAGTTCCTCAAGGTGGTAGAAGTCTATGCGGACCGGCATCTTCCGGCCCGCGGTCGAGAAATCTCCCGAGAACCGAGTTATCGGTTGGTCTCGGCTTTCACTTGATTCGCCTTCTCAAGCGTCTGGCGGGCGTAGTCGGCGATGTAATCCCTCATCCCGACCTCCACCCAACTCATGCCATACTGCCGAGCTTCGGCGATGGCGCGCTCACCCGTCCATTTTTCTTTAGCAATCCGGTAGCAAGCGATGATCGTCCCGGTGCGGTCAGAGCCGTGCTTGCAGTGGATGAAGACCGGCCCGTTCTCCTGGTCATCAAGGATGGCCATCACCTGCTTGACTTGTGCATCTGTCGGGCGGCTGAGGCCCGGCATGGGGACGCCATAATAGCGCAGCCCAAGCGCCTTGGCTTCGGCTGCTTCGGCGCGCGTCAGGTCGTCTTCGCCGCGCAGGTTGACGACCGTTTTGATGCCCATCTCGGCCAGCTTCTTCAGGCCGCCTGGCCCCGGCTGGCCTCCGCGGTACAGGTGATCCTGCACCTTGCGGAAATTCGGCAGTTCTTTGTAACGTACTTCGGTTTGCGCGACGCTGATTGAAACCAGCAGCGCCAGCGCCACTACACTCGCGCTGAACCTGTTGAGTCTACTCTTCATCACTGACTAACCTCTAAGGGCGGCTACTTGCTAGTACCTGCATCCACGACGATGCTCTTCTGGCTCTTCTGCGCGTATTCGTAAACGTAATCCTTCAGCGTGCCGTGGCCGAAGCCGCGCTCGAACTCGTACCGCTTCATCTCGGCGAACGCCTGATCGGCGCTCCACTTGTCATGGGTAATGCGGTAGATGGCCGTCATCGTGCCGGCGCGGTGGCGACCGCCGTGGCAGTGGATGAAGACCGGCTGGTTGGCCGGGTCGTTGACCAGCTTTAAGAATTGCTCGGTCTTTTCCGGCGCCGGCCATGAGCTGTCGCTGAGGCCGATGCGGTAAAACTTCATGCCCGCGTCTTCAACGTCCTGCTGTTCACTGGCTTCGCCGTCCTGCTGGAGGTCGATGACGGTTTTGACGCCGAGCGCCTTGAGGTCCGCGTAATCGCGGCGGCTTGGCTGAGAGCCGCGGTAGAACTTGTCGTTGACCTTGCCGAAGTTCTTGATCCTGATGTTGGACAGTCGGCTGTCCGAACCGGTCTGCGCAACTGCAACAACGGCCAGAGCCAGTACCGATGCCATGGCCGCAGATGCGGCGCGAGAGAGTCTCCGATTGACGCGCATTGTACTTCCTCCTAGAAATACCTAACCCAAATGTTCGTATAGTATGGGGATTCAGTGATTATGATGCGCCAGGTGAGGAATCGTTGTAAAGCACATTCTTACGATTTTATTGCGGCTGGCATCCGGCAACTCGCAGGATGCTTGAAGTTGCGCCGCCCGTACGGCTGTTTTCAGCCGCCTGCACCTATCCGGACAGAATCGCTTCAGACGATTTTGCCAGCCTTTAAGCTCCACAAATGGCCGACTTCTGAAGCTTGCTAATTTTGTCATTTTGGCCCTTGTTTTGCCTAAATCGATCAGTAAGGGCGCTCTGAACGGAAGGAGGACTGATGAATCGGGCCGGTGGGCAGCGTGAGTTATCAAGTCATCAAACACTGCAAGGCGCTCAAGCCCATGTGTTTCATCGAGGGTAGTCATCTGAAAACCTCCCCCACAATTCATGAGACGTTCTCACGGTCGTCCGAGCGCGGCGGCCAAATGCACCTAGTAATCGGACTGGGAGCCGCGCTAGCCGCGCTCTTGTTTTTTCTCTGGCTCGTAGAGGAGGTGCTCGAAGGCGACACACAAGCGTTCGATGACAACCTGCGAACGCTGATACATCAGTATGCCTCGCCAAGCCTGACTACGGTGATGCAACTCTTTTCATTTCTCGGCTCTCTCGCTTGCCTTTCTGGCTTGAGCACGCTCGCCACTCTTTACCTTGCAGTGCTCAAGAGGTGGCGCGACCTGACCCACCTGGCCATCATCATGATCGGCAGTTTGATTTTAGAGAATGGGCTGAAGATTGGTTTCCACCGTGCCCGGCCTGTTTCCTTTTTCGGTACTCCGACGCCGCCGACCTACAGCTTTCCGAGCGGCCACGCGCTGCTTTCTCTATGCTTTTATGGTGCTACGGCTTACTTGATGACTCGCCGCTTTACAAGCAATAAGACGCGCATTCTACTACTTCTCATCACCGCATTGCTGATCGGCCTCATCGGCTTCTCGCGCATCTATCTGGGCGTGCACTATCCTAGCGATGTGATCGCCGGTTACCTGGTGGCGACCATTTGGGTCATGTGCGTCGCACTCGCGGATCACTTCTACCGCCGCGCAGCCCACCGCCGCCCAAGTTGACAACGGCCCACCAAAGGATTAGAAACACTTGCGCCAGTGGCTGAACCCGTCGCGCCAGGCGAAGGCTTCAGAAGCATCTTTCCGAAGGGGACCATCTGTAATGTACAATCCAAAGATCAACTCCATTACCTTCCTGCTCTGTGCGCTTGTGCTTGCGTCAATTGCCAGCACCAAAGTCCAGGCGCAGCAGGCCACCGGATATCACCTGTCAAACCGCATAGCGGTCGGCGGCGGCGAAGGCGGGTGGGACTATCTCACCGTCGATAGCGAGTCGCGCCGCCTCTACCTTTCGCACGGCACGCAGGTGAACGTCGTGGACGCCGACAGCGGCAAGCTGATCGGCACCATTCCCGACACGCCCGGCGTTCACGGCATCGCCATCGCCGCCGAGTTCAAGCATGGGTTCACCAGCAATGGCCGCGAGGGCAAGGTGTCGATGTTCGATCCGGCGACGCTGCAACTCATCAAAAAGATCGACGTGGGGGAAGGGCCGGACGGGATTTATTATGACTCGCGCACCAAGCGGGTCTTCACCAATAATCATGGCTCACACGACATCACCGCCATTGATGCGAAGACCGGCACGGTCGTTGGCACAGTGAAAGCCGACGGCGACGGCGAGCAGGCGGTGATCGGCAAAGACGGGTTGATCTACGTCAACAGCGAGAATACCTCGGAAGTGGTGGCCTTCGATCCGCAGTCGCTTCAGGTGAAGCATCGTTTCCCCATCGGCGTGGCGAAGACGCCCACGGGCCTTGCCTATGACGCCAAGACGAACCGGCTCTTCATCGGCTGCCGCAACGCGCCGATGATGGTCGTCATGGACGCTGTGAGCGGCAAGGTGATTACCAGCCTGCCAATCGGCAAAGGGGTAGACTACGCTGGCTTTGATCCGCAGTCCGGGCTGATCTTTTTCTCGTGTAGCGAAGGGGTCTTGAACATCTTCCATGAGAAGTCAGCAGACCAGTACGAAGACGCCGGCGCGGTGAAGACGCAGCAGGGCGCCAGGACCATGGCCTTCGACACGAAAACCCGAAAGATCTTTCTCTCGGTCGCCGAAGTCGAGGAAACATCAGCGACAGAAGCCGGACAGCGACCACAGCGCCGCATCAAGCCGGGGTCATTTGCCGTTCTGGTGTTGAGCAAGTAATCAGGACCTTGGCGATCCAAGTCCTGGAGAGTTAGATCGCCAAGGCGCGATGGGGTCTAGGCGCTCTGGATTCTGCGACCGGAAGCGTCAGGCATCCGCCCCGATCTTCTGTAAGTCAAGATGATCAGTACGACCATGACGGCAGCAATAACCAGTGAAGAAACGATGCGGCTCAATTCGAGACCGCCCTCTTCGTGTGGTTTGGTCAAGGTGTCACCGAGTGTCGCTCCCAGAGGTCGCGTGAGAACATAGGCCGCCCAGAAGAGCGCGCTATCGGAAATCTTCGTGAAGTAGTGCGCCAACGCCACCAAGGCCAACAGGCCGGCGAATACCATGGCGCCCCGCTCGAACCCGAGGCCCGCGTCATCAGCCGTGAAGTCGCCTAGTGCGGTGCCGAGCGTATTGGCCACCAAGATAGTTAGCCAGTAGAAGGTCTCGTCCTTGCGCGTTGTGATGTTCTCGAACTCGATCCGTCCCATGACGCGATGCCAGATGAAGAGGATAATCAGGACACCACAGAAGAGAATGATCGATGATTTTATGTAGCCGAGGCCGACCGTACGATCCAGGTAATCCGACATGGTCGTGCCGACGGTCGTGGTCGCCACCACGACGGCCCAATAGATGAACGGATGGTAACGCTTGGAGGTGACCTGGGCCGAGAGCGTGACGGCGAAGAAAGCGAGAAAGATCAAGCTGCTGATGGCGTAGCCGAGCTGCAACGTCATGGATAGGGCATCGCCGCCGGTTTCGCCCACAGTCGTGGCGAGGATCTTGATAATCCAGAAGGCGATGGTGACCTGCGGGACCTTACTAATCCAATTGCCGTGATTGTTCTCATCTGGCCGTGATGAATGCATTAGAATCATACCCTCCCTATTTCGTAAGTACTCCCCAGCGCGGCAGCCACGCTTTGATACTCTGAGTGGCAATTTCGATGCCGCCCTTTATCGAATTAAAGAAAGAGGCTTTGGTCCCTGATGGCTTAGGAGAAAGGAGAAGATATCTTTAGCAAGAATGATTTTCCCTCGCCTTTGGCTAGGCCCACCCAACTTGCACTTCGTGTAAGTGCCGCCGCGTGCATACCAGATACGGCCGTCTTTGCCCCGGATACTCTACAAGAGGTCTTTGCCACCTATCTTGGCAGCAGCGGCCACGATCTTCCCAGGGGCATCGCACTCGACCCGCAGGGCAACATCTACATCGCCGGCCAGACCACGTCGCCCAACTTTCCAACCAAGAATGCCTTCCAATCCACGCCGCCTGCGCCTAATGGCGTGCAGCAAGGACAGGGCAATAGCTTCATCGTCAAAATATCTGCGATTGGCCCCATTCAATCGGGGCGGGACTTCTCGCTCGGATTCGATTCGCCAACCGTCACTGCACAGGCCGGCACGAAGGCGCGCATCAAAATCAACATCAACCGCACGGGCGGCTTCACCGGCAATATCACCGTCGCGCCCGGTCTGCCCGGTAGCGGCATCAAGCCGAAACCGAACGCTTCGATCACCACGACTGACTCAAGAGTGACATTCAAATACAAAACCGGCGCGGCCTCACCCGGTCAGTATCCGATTACTTTCACCGGCACGGATAGTTCAGGCAAGCTGCGTACGGCGACTGTCACACTGATTGTCCAGTAGTGCGCGCTTTGCCAGGTTTCGGTCGGGGGATTTCGCAGAATGCCTAGAGAGTGAAATTATCGAGCCGATTTGACAGCTTTTCAGGTAAGTAGTAGGCTGAAAACGCCTGCTTATGCGTACTCCATCCGCAAAAGCGAAATCTCAAAATAGCCTCAAAGGAGAGATACGATATAGCTGTAGAGAGCAATAAAGCGACCCTTGGTAAAGTTTCTTAATTGTAGACAGTGACAGTTAAGGCCGCTTCCATTCTGATCCATCCTCGAAAATGATACGCCCCACCCGATACCGCGCCGACCATTTTTGCGGTAGGAAATATGTGCCTAAAGACACTGACATTTCTCCAACTTGGCGGGCTTTAACCTTTCCTTCGAGATTTAGATGGAGATGATCAACCGTGACCTGACGCATAGAGTCAATAACCATGACCTCGACCTCCAGCCCGGAGATCGTACGTGCTGGATCATCATTTCGCAGTTTCAAAAAACACCATCCCCAATCGGTTGATTGGAATTTCGGATGCGCCGTGTCATGCAAGCTGACAGAAAAGACAGTGATAGGCATCGGGACAGCTTCAATCTTGATTGCGGGTGATTGCGAGTCCGGCTTTTCTTGTGACTGGCTGGAAATGCTTGGCGACGGAAGCGTTGAAGGGAACAATTCTTTGCGGCTCTTACAGAGGTTGATTGCATGTGCAAAAGCTTTGGATACTCGGTCGGCCATCTCAAGACTATCAAAGGGAAATCGCGCATCAGCAATCCACTTTGATTCTTGTTTGAGCGGCCCTGCGAAAGTGGCATTCATTTCTACCTTGATCTTCGGCTTACTATCGAGCGCATGGAGTACCAGAGTAAAATGCCCTTCTTTCCCATCAATGTTGGATTTTGAAGGATCAATATCTCCTAGCGAAAAGGTGAACCTTTGCTGGATTTCTAATCCAACTGAAGCCGATTTATGAATATATTTGTATGTGAGAGTACATTCATCAAAGCTGACGAGATCAACCTTTTGCACGGCGTCTCTATTTGCAATTGTCTCGGTGAAACTCGCATAAGCATTTAGCTTCTCCTTTAACCAGTCGAGGGTTTCCTTAAGTGATGGAGCATCTTCCTGGCGGCTACTCTTTTGAGCCATTCCCTCTTGTATTGATAGGAGGAGAAACACCATCGTCATAAATAGAACCAGTCGCAAAATTCTTTGATTCTTCTCCATAAACTATCCTCTGCAAGAAGGCTCAGAACTTTAGCCAGCTTGAGTACAACTTTGAAGTGATCCTTTCCTCTTTATCAGAAGATCGTTGTTTGTTATGTTGGTCTGCGGTGATATGAGCCGACCAATCGGACAAGGCTTGTAATGAAGCCCGTCAGGAGATTGCATGATTGCAGCCCCCTGACGGATTACAAGCACCGAATAAGTTTATACGTAAATACGTATAGAAGCAAGTTTGCTATCACCGCCCCATCGGGCAGAAGGAGCGCCCGATGGGAAAGGTAGCCCGCCCGAAACCTAAATTCTTAGCCAAGAAACTCAAGGAGATTCGCGTCGGTTTCGGCCTGTCTCAATCAGAGATGCTAAAGCAGTTGGAGTTAGATGAGAGGGTGTTTTATAGCGCGATCTCAGGTTATGAGCTTGGCACTAGAGAGCCGTCCTTACCCGTTTTGCTCAAGTACGCGCGCCTTGCAGGAATTTGTCTGGACGTGCTGGTTGATGATGAACTCGACCTGCCTGCGAAAGTGCCTGCTAAGAAGATCAAACATTTAATCAAGGAGTAGACAGGATCAGTCAGTTCCTTTTGGTATATTTGCACCTGACTTGGGGCTTTCGTGTTCTAGCGGTTCTGCTACTGCTGCATCACCATTCAAGCCCGGCAGTTCTCTCTTGGGCGCGGCTTTTATGATGATTTGCTTGATAGGGAATAATGAGCGAGTCTGACCATCTTTGCCCTTCGGCCCGGCCACTTCATGCTGCTCATAGCTGGTTGGGGCGCCAGCCGCCTGACGCATCAGTAGGGCACCGGTCTGCGCTAGCAACGCCGCATCGCGCATCTGCCATCGCACCGGTTCAAGCTGCGTGATCGAAACGATAATGGCCGGCAATCCAAGGCTATTAATCATCTCCTCAAGCCTATCAACGATAGCCTGATTTGGCATAACGCCCTCTTCATCGGGCGTGCGAAGCTGTTTGAATACTTCCCCGATCTCGCCAGCGTCGGTAATCAACTTCAGGCCTGTCGGCACTTTCACTTTCGCTAGGGCAAAGCCCAGCATCTCAGAGGCCCGCTGCATCAATTCGCTGCCCTTTTGGTGCTCAAGCTCGCGGTCTTTGCGGTGCTGCTCTCGCCATCGCTCTTGATCTTCCAGCTGCTCATGCTCGTCAAAGGCTTCGGCCCTTTTGTCCCACATGTAGCGATGGCTCGCGTCTCTCCATGCGTGAGGAACCGTTTTTATCGCGCCCTTTCGCGCCCTTTCGCGCCTCTCAATGTTAGGGCTATTACGGTCGGCAGCGTCGCGCTCTTTCTTGTAAACCGCGAGCTTGCTACGAGTTCGGCCCATTTTCAGGTAGGCTATAAAGCGGTCAAACCATAGGGCAGGCTCATTCTCGCCACGTTCCCACATTGGTGTTGCCAGCTTGAATTCTCCTGCCCCATCGCGCCCCTTTGTGCCCATTTTACGTTGCTCCGACTAGGATTCAGACATCAATCGCGCCCCATCGCGCCCCTCATGCCACAGAGATTCACGCCTCTTCAGATTTGACACATCCGCACTTGTCCTGCTCCTTGTCAGTTTCAAGGAAGCCAGAGGCTTGCTGCTGCCGCCTGCCCCTTGCTGCTACCGTCCTATTCCCCGCTATTTTCAGGAGTCGTAAGGGCTGCTGCTGCTGCCTTATATTTTTGAATTGACCAGGGGCTAGAGCCGAGTTAGCGCACTGAGACCTTCCCCCGGTCTCAGTAAGCCTGACCAGTACGCCGTCGCCTCGGTCGCTTACAGGGCGGTTCTCCTACACTGGGGTAGCCGAGCGATTCCGACTCAGCCGGGCCGGATTATAGTGCGCTGTAGGACACAGGGCCGAAGTCACAGGGCCGGTCGGCGGTGACGCTTGATTCGGGCCAGCCGGAGCTTGGTTGTCCACTACGTCTCAAAGCTCCGGCTGGTGCTCGTGTTTGCCGCCTATCTATTGAGGCATTACCTGTTTTACTTCGGCTTCCTGTACGCCAAGTGCTTCCCGCGCACTGCACAGCCAGTTTTAGTACTCTTGGGAATCACTGTGCGAATCGTAGCATGGCAGAATTAGTACATATCAAGTTTCCGTCTATTACGCCGTGAGGTATCTCGCCTCTCACAGCTTTTGAGAAACTCCTCAATATGCTCAGGTAGATAAAGCAGCTTGGTTGCTGTTAACTTACAGTATCGAAGTTTGCCGGATTGTCGGCTGCGCAAGGCAGTCAAGCGGCAAATACCAAGAACCTCACACAACTCTTTTTCAGTCAACCCTACCCTACCAGTCTCAGCAAGCTTCTTGTAGACACCGAATAACTGCTCTGCCGCCCTTCCCTTTACTGTTTCAGTATCCTTCATCGCTCTTCCTTCACAATGAGAAGCTTCTGCGAGCAATCGCAAGCAGAGAATAGCAAAGAGCGAATGACTTTGTAACGGATAGCTATTGTGGCTATTTGTCTTCCGAATTTTGGCTTTCTAATAGCTTAACTAGATTATTCCAGCGCAATCCAGGATGGTACTGTTTACACCACATCCTAAGTGTCCTAGCATCAAGATTCCCTCTATAGTTGGGTAAAAGATAGGTCATCTTTTCGGCTACAAGCTCCTGATTAAACGAGACTATCTTCTCCCCGCGCGCTTTCTTGATGGCTTCTCTTAGCTTTTTTTCAAAGTCTACTTTGCCATTGAAGTAAAGGTTGCCTATGGGGTGACCACGCCCTGGCACATCTAAACGCTTCTTGAGCTGTTCCTGTTCGAGAAGGGAGATAATGTTTGCCATTTGAGTGGGGACATTCGTGAAGGTATTTTCATTTTTCTGCCTGGCAACTGAGTACAAAGAAGCAACTACAGCCTCATGCGTAAGCTTATATACTGCTTCCAGAATGGTTTGAGGCAAGTACTTTAATATGTAATTACCGGCTGGGTGCAGATAGTCTCTCAACCATTCTTCATGTTTCTCTTGAGTGCTTATATCTCTGGCAAAATCTACTAGCTCTGCTGCCTCCTCTAACTCAATACCATTGTCGATCAACTGTTGCTGAATCTCGGATCGAGCCAAGCGAAGGTAGCTGATTATATAGTCGAAAATTCCATCTAAATCATATTTGACATCGAGAACGGCTTTGTTACCTGCGGTAATGACAAATGAGCGTGTGCTAATTTTATCTGGAATGTTGTCCGGCATTAGCTACTCCTAAAGTATTGCCCTGAGCGCGTTATCCCTCTTCAGCCCAGCATTGAAAAATCGTTCTATAAGAAAAGCTGAATTAAGATAATGGTCAGGTGAATCAGTGTACTACCAACTCCTCCTTCTTGATTACACGATTGAATTCATCGAGCACAGCTGCGGCTCTCTTCGCGGTCTCCACGTTAGCATTCACATATCTGTATGTAGTATTAGCCTGGGTGTGACCAAGCATGCGCCCAACTTCAGACAATGGCATTTGAGCAGCTACAAGTCTTGTGGCATGAGTGTGTCGCAAATCGTGAAAGCGCACATCAGATAGTCCTGCTCCTTTCCGAACTGTGTTAAATGATTTCTTCACATTATCGCTGATCCCGAAGCAGAGAGCTTCCGGCTGTTTTGTAGATACTTCGTATAAAGCTTCTAACTCACTAAACAGACGTTCGGTTATTGCGACCTGCCGTTCTCTCATGGTCTTAGTGTTAAACGCCCTCACTGTAATAATACGACTGTCGAAGTCGATATCAGACCATTGAAGCTTGAAAATCTCCCCTCGTCGCATTCCGGTATCTAGAGCACAAATGATAATAGGACGAAGATGAGCGCGCGGACCTATACAGGCTTCAAGCAATCGCTCCTCTTCTTGCTTGGTTATAGTACGTTCTCTTGGTTTTTCGTCACCAGGAGTAATTAAAGATACGCTACCATAAAAAGGGTTCTTAATTATCCACCCGCTCCGTGCGGCTACATTGAAAATTCGACGCAGCAGGGACAGTTCGCGGTTTACAGTCGCAATAGAGCGTTGTTTGCCATGCCTCGTTTTGGTCTGTAATCTGATTGCACGAAAGCGTTCTATATCGCCGTGTGTAATGGCCCTCAGCTTTCGCTTGCCAAAATAATCCTGTAATACGGTTAATCTCAGCCGGAAATCATATGCTGATCGCAAACCGGCAACCTTGCGGTCATCTATGTACTGAGGTTCCACTAAGTAGGTTTCTTTGTAGAATTCCGCCAATTCATTGAATGTCATCTGTGCGCTTTCAAGGGCGCGTTCACCATGATCTTCATATTCACGCAGGAGTAACTTCACTAACTCTCTAGCATGGCTCTTGTTCTCCGCACGACGTTTGATGTACCTGCGCTTACCTGATTCATCTGTGAAAGTAATGCGGGCGTACCATACGTTCGCTCCACGCTGGAATATCATTCCACGACGCTCTTTAGCCATAACATTCCTCCTATTTAGGGCCACATTTTGGGCCACATTCAACTGTTACACGAACAAGCAAACGCTAATTATAATAGCACGTCCTAACAAGCTAAGGCTAGTAAAATTAGTATTTAAAGAATAAAACGGTAGCGGACGTAACCAAGTATATACAGGGCTGATAAGGATTCGTAAACCGGAGGTCAAGGGTTCGAGTCCCTTCGCTGGCTCCATAGCTTCTACATTTAGGGACAAGTGCAAGCACATCCGAAACACAAAAAACACGAATCGCTGACAAGTGCAAGCACATCCAGAACACTATCTGATGTATCTTGGCGGCAACTGATAAGCGACCTTGCGAAGTAGCCTCTGGCTAGCTGGCTCACTTC
>DATENM010000060.1 GCA_035275065.1 Blastocatellia bacterium | reverse complement strand
CAATGTACTCTGCTGATCGCGGATATTTATGACAAAGTATAACTAAGGGCCGTCTAACAAGGCGTTGCAGCGGAGGCGGCGAAGCGAATTTCTCATCAACATCGGAGTGTCACACGCGGCCCCGCTGAACGCGGGCGTTAGATGTTGCAGGCGTGAATACTCAACCACTAAATAGACAATGCCAAAAAGTAGAACAAGGAAACACCGCAGTAAGTACAAGAGTAAACGCACTCGTAGACGCTCTGTTTCTTTATTCAAATCCACTTTTAAAAAGATCAGGAGTAAACTCACAGTTGGCAAAATAATCGCTAGCGCTGTCGCACTAATCAGTATCATCAGTGCCTATATCACGATTTTTGGATATTGGACGCCTCGAATTGAGGTTCAACCATTGTCTGGTTTAAACCCGAAAAATGCACTCACAGCAAGATTCTCAATTACCAATCAGGGCAGTATGTCCATTTATAACGTTGCATTGGGACACCGCTTTATCAACTATAAAGTTATGGACTATGCTGAGGGGATAGTTATCAGCAAGCGGGACGGTACAGAGTCGAAGGAGCCAGAAATCGGAGAGATAGGCGATATGGTGGCTGTGCCAGATTATTATAAGGAAATTGCTCCTATGAAATCTGCCACTGTAGACTTAGGTTACTCTGTGCCTCCCTCAATGGAACCAGTACAGGATTTAGATATTGAAGTAGTCGTCTACTTTCGTCCTGCTTGGTATCCATTCGAGCGCCGAGAGTCATTCAGGTTTGTTACTCAGGTAGCAGCGGATGGGCAGATTCAGTGGTTGCCCCGCCCGGATTCTAAACCTTACTGGTAAGAGCAACTAATATATGTGCAAATAGGCAACATCTAACAACACGTTGCAGCGGAGGCCGCGAAGCGAGTTTCTCATCATTCCTTGTGAGCCCGTTCGCGGCCCCGCTAAACGTGAGCGTTAGGCGTATCTCCTACTCTGGTTTAAAATTCCAACTCATATGGCGAAAAAAGGTCTGAGTATCGGAGCCCTCAAGCGGTACTTGAAGGTCCGCTCCCGAGAGGAGCTTGTCCATGATATCGTCGACCTGTTTACCAGGTTGGATGTCGTAAGGGATTATTACCATACTCGGCTCACGCCGGAAGATGATGCGGTTGTCATAGATAAATACAAGGCGATTATTAAGAATGAGTTCTTGCCAGCGCGCGGGCTTGGTGAGATGAGGCTATCGGTTGCGAGAAAGGCGGTCGCGGAATACCGGCGCGTCAGCCGTAGCAAAACGTCGCTAGCGGATTTAATGCTGTACTACGTGGAGGTAGGCATCGAGTGTACAAACACATACGGGGATATGAACGAGCGGTTCTATGAGAGTTTAGGGAATATGTACAAGTGGGCAGTGAAATTGATAGTGGAGAATGAGCTAGAAGAGTTATACGAGAGGCGTTGTCGGAGGATGGTAGATGCCACCTCTGAGATAGGGTGGGGATTTCACGACTGGCTCAGAGAGATATATGAGGAGAACTTCGAGCGCTGACGGATACGCCTAACAACGACATGCACCGGAGCGCGGCAAGCGGACTTCTCAACGTCTTGCCATCGCACCATGCCGCGCCCGGTGATGTGTGTTCGTTGGGCGACGCGCCCCCAGTCGCTGACTGGCGCAACGATGCAATCTGGCGGATGGCCTGACTTGCCTGCAACGATCATTCATTGGCGTCGCACCGCTGGCGACACTCACCCGGCGCAGCGGCGAGGTTGGCAACAATCGGCAGACAAACGCCGGTGAGCGGCGGGCATCGCATCGCCGCGGTTAAAGGATTTGGTGGACCGCAAAGGATGGGCAAGCGACAGCGGCAATGGCGGCGGCGCTTTGCG
>DATENM010000059.1 GCA_035275065.1 Blastocatellia bacterium | reverse complement strand
ATACCAATTTTATGTGAAGTTGCATATAATAGAAAGATAGCGTTTATGGTGCGTTTTATGGCTCGTCTTTTAAAAATCACAATTGAAGAAAGTGCAGAATTTTTAGAAAAACAACTAAAAAATACTCGTACAGCGAGTCAGAAAGAACGAATACAAGTATTATGGTGGTTAAAAACAGGGCAAGTACAGGAGCAGCAAGAATTAGCGCATCGTTTGGGTAGAGACAAATCTACGATAAGCCGGTGGTTACAAAAGTATCGACGGGGTGGAATATCAGAATTATTGTTGGTAAAAAAAGCCCCCGGACAAGTACCACACTTGACTGTTGAGGCATTAGCAGGACTTAAAGAACGCTTGGCAACAGGAGCGCCTTTCAAAAGCTACGGGGAAATTGTGGAATGGTTAAAAACAGAGTATAATTTAGAACTGACTTATGGAACAGTCTATGCCTGGGTACATTATCGTCTCCAAGCAAAACTGAAAGTGCCACGTCCGCAAAGTGCTTTACAGGACTTACAAGCAGTGGAGCTTTTTAAAAAAACATCATTCCAGCAGTATTGACGTTTCAACAATATTTTGGCAAGGGTAAAAGGCTACGATATTTGTCCCAAGATGAAACCCGGTTGGGATTAAAAACATTGACAGGAAAATTAATTACAGCCAGGGGTGTAAAACCAGTTGCTCCCCTCCTTAGGAAACGTGAAAATTTTTGGTTGTATGGGGTAGTCGAACCATTGAGTGGCTGGCATTTTTGCCAAGAATACGCTCATCTTAACGGAGAAGATTTTCAGAAATTTATTGACGCTCTTTCTCTACAATTGGGTGAAGATATAGCCATCATTCACATGGATAGAGCGGGTGCTCATACCACTAATGAACTCTCATGGCCAGAAAATTTAATTCCTGTCTGTCAACCTTCACATAGTCCAGAACTTAATCCAATTGAAAGGGTCTGGGAATATATCAAAAAGGAACTTGTTGGAGAGGTTTTTACAACACTTGAGCAATTACGAGAGCGATTGAAACAAGTTCTTGAAAAAATCACTCCTGAGCAAATTAGTTCGTTGTCATCTTACAAGTTTATTCTTGAAGCCCTATTCTATGCAGCTTCATATTAAATTGGTAT
>DATENM010000058.1 GCA_035275065.1 Blastocatellia bacterium | reverse complement strand
CATGTAAACTACGTAGTCTTTTCGCATCCGACTCTTTAGACTATCAAGCTTTGCCTTTCCAGCAGGGTCAGGTTCAATATCAGAAACTTTAACTGGCGCATCATCTCGTATGACATAAAGAAACATCGGTTTCCCACTAGTGTTCTGTCAGCCATGGATTGATGGGTAAAGCCGCTTCAACTTAATCCGTGCATCATTGGTCGTAAAACGCCAATCCACGGCTGCCTTGCTGTCATTGCGCGCCTTCTCCCAAGCCTTTACTTCCTTCGCCAATGTCTCTTGATCAGCGATCCGTCTCTTCAAACATTGCCGGCTCATTACGCTCAACTCAATCTCGGCCATATTCAACCACGAGCCATGCTTCGGCGTGTAGTGAATCTCCAACTTCCTCGCGATCCGTCGCGCTTGTTCCGGCTCAAACACTTCATACAATGAGGCCAGCTTGTGCGTACTCACGTTATCCATCACTAAGGTGATGCGCTCGGCCTCTGGGTAATGCACCTCCACTAACTCCCGGATGCACTCAGCCCAATCTCGATTCGTTTTGCGCTCGCGTACGCTGACGTGACGGCGAGCGGCGAGCGGCTCAAACACCATCAATAGATTGGCCACCCCATTGCGCTTGTACTCAAAGTCGAAACGCTCGGTCTGTCCCGGCCTGATTTTCATTCGACGACGGGTCTCACCGATCAACGGCACCGGCTTTTCATCCATCGTCACCATGGGGTGCTTTGCCTCATAAGGCCGAGTATACACCTCAAGTACATCTTCCATCCGACAAACAAACTCGGCATTCTGCTGTGGCGGCATGCACCACTGTTTGACGAGCCAAGGCTTGAGTTCGTTTTTTTAAGCACCTCGCGCACCGTCTCATGTGAGAGGCGGTCAACGATCTTGAGTTCAATCATCCGATTGCGCAGCAGCCGCAAGGTCCAGCGCTGTCTCCCCTCGGGAGGCTGGCTGCAAGCGATCGCAATGAGATGCGCCTCTTGTTGACCATCGAGTTTTCGCTTGTCGTGTCGGCCGGGTCGCTGAGAGTTCAAAGCCGCTTCAAAGCTCTCCATCACAAAACGCTTGCGCGTTCGCCAGACCGTGGGCGAACTGACATCCAAGGCTTGGCAAATCGCCGCATCGCTCCAGCCCTGGCGGCCGTCAGCCGAGTCCGCCTTCAGCAAGATGCGAGCTCGAATGAGCTTGCGAGCTGGAGCTTTACCTGAACGAATCATTTTCTCAAGCTCAGCGCGTTCCTCGTCGGTTAGAGTTACGATATACTTCTTCGGCATCAGCCGTGTCCTCCGTGGTGATTGATCTTGTTTCTACCGCAGAGGATACGGCATCCGTTCTACTATTCAAAACACGGCTGACAGAACACTAGACGGAGAAGCGATCTAACGCCCGCGTTCAGCGGGGCCGTGAGCGGCATAGCGAGTAACCACGTGAACCGCGCTTCGCGGCCTCCGCTGCAACGCATTGTTATGTTGCGTTTGCAACGCTCAGGCTTTCTCACTCAAAGAGCCTTGCCTGTATATAGCCAGATTTCGGTTTAGCTTCTTCCTCTTTCGATTTCTGATTCTCTATATATTCTTTTACAAGTTCTGTCGTCACCTTGTCGCTGACACTGCTAATGTAATAGCCCACCGCCCACAAAGTGCCATCTTTCCAGATATATCGCTTTATTACGTCAAGATACTCTTGCCGCAGCCTTCTCGATGATATGCCCTTAAATATCTGTACGATCTTTGCAGGTGCGAACTTTGGCGGTGCTTCAATAAGCATGTGGATGTGGTCAGGCATAACTTCCATGGCAATGATACGGAAGCGGTAATCACGAGCAATCTCTCTGAGTATTTGTATTAACCTTTCTGCTATTTCGCCGACTAGAAAACTCCGGCGGTACTTCGGAATCCATACGAGATGATATTGCAAACTATAGCGGCAATGTGAGCCAGACCTTGTGTTGTCTTGATAGAAATAGTGCAAGACTGCTTTGAGCGTTTTCTGTCGTTCTTCTTGATCCATATTACTTTCTGTTTATCGAACCACATCGAAGCAACATAACGAACACACATCACCGGGCGCGGGCGACGGCATTGCGATGAACCACGTGAGCCGCGCTGCCCGCGCTCCGGTGCATGTCGTTGTTAGACAGCCCCACGGGCGGCTCGGCGCCTTCCCATTCGCAATGCCAGCACTCAACACTTTTCGTCCGTCGCGCCGTTAATGACCTCCCAATTGCCGAGCGCCTGCACTGTGCCACAATTCGGCCCCCCATCCTTGCCTTTCCCTGGGATTCGCCCTAACAGCCTCTGCCCCACTTTACTCGTTGCCTGTCGAATCAGTGCCCAAGTGATCCCTTGTAGTGGCACTTTCATCCGCCGTGACCACGGCGTATCTTTCTGGCCAGCGTAAGTCCCCACAGCGATATAAATGAACCTAGCCGCAGGTCGACCCTGCACGAACGAGCCTTTGAAATTCGGCAGACTGCCTCTTGGATTTTCCCTGACGGTTAAGGAAAAGTCGAAGATGACCTCTCCGTGCTTGACCTGCTGCACGAACAGGGCTTGGTAGTGGGCACCCGTTCCACGCTGGATGCCAAAGGCGACTCCCGGAGGAGGATCGACTAACACCAAGCGAATCGGAAGATCAGACTCCATAATGCCCCTAACTATAATCTTGCATCGTATGTCTCGCGAGGCTGTCTAACGCCCGCGTTCAGCGGGGCCGCGAGCGGCATTGAAGGCATGACGTGAAACTCGCGGCGCGGCCTCCGCTGCAACGCCTTGTTAGGCCAAGCATATAGGATTGGGCGACTTGCTTTACATACAGAATCAGCAAACATGTATAGCTGTTCTTCATTATCTCAATGCGTCTTGGCTTCTCCTGGAATGCGTTTGGAATAGTCTACAGATGGGGTAGAGCTTTTGAATAAAGGATCGATACGGAGCCTTGTAGCAATCAGCTTGGGCGCTTTTAACTGAGCCTGTCTTAAGCATTCCTGAGCTTCTTCTATATCGCCGGCTGCGAGAGCAATACGCGCGAGGTTATAGAGAACTAGCCCTTGAGATAGTTTGGTTATAGCTGCATATTGCAATACATCGCTGAATACAAGTTTAGTTTTATCAATTAAAGTTGAGTCCTGCGAATTTATAGCGAGTAGGGCCAGTCTATCTGCTTCAGCCCAATACTTTGTCTTTGGAACTCCGCTAAGATAACGATCTACATCGTGAGTTAATCCATGCAGTCCACACAAATAGGCCAATACTCTTCTTTGATCCTCTCTATGGCGTTCTGAATCGTCGTCTTCTTGAGATGTATTTACTCTTCGCTTCGCTATAAACATTAATGCCAGCGAACCCGCGACGAGTCCAGCAAATGCTGGCACAAGAGCCAAAAGCGCGGGTTTCTCATTTTCTTTTATAGATTTCTCAGTCCCAGGTATCCCTTTTCCTCGAAGACTAATTTCTGGACGAGGAGGAAGATAGATTTGGGCAGTTGCAAGAATAGATAATTGGATTGTTTCAGAGGGATTCAATCCCGCCACGTGGAGCTTTAGAGTGTCACCATTAACTGAATCCGATATATTTATGGATGGTGAGGCAGATATGCTCTTCTGCCCAATAGCTGCGTCAGGCACTCGAACATGACAATCTACATCTTCAACCTCTTTCTTCCCCTCATTGCTTATAGATAATTGGTAAATCCCAATTACCTGATTTTGCCCCGCAAATGGTAAGGTGTCAGCCGTAGAATAGACCAAACGCGGCTCGCGCTCTTGCAAACGTAAAGTGATCAAACCTGTAACTATGGTGACAACTCCTGTCAGGAGTGCTGTGATAAGAATCTCAGCCCATTTAGGCCAGCCACGCTTCATTGGGCGACCTTCTTCAACTGATATATCCGTGTCGGATATGAACCTAGACATAATATTACCCCCTTTGGAATAAGTCGGTTATTTTATCATTGGCTATCTATTTGTAAAGATTTGATGTTTAACTTTAGTATCATTGAAAAACGGAGAGTTGATAAAGGTCTACTATAGAATTGGCGAGGCCTAACGCTCGCGTTCAGCGGGGCCGCGAGCGGCACTCCGAAGTTGATAAGAACTGCGCTTCGCGGCCTCCGCTGCAACGGCTTGTTAGGTGGCTTTTTTCTCAAACTAAGCAGCGCCGGCTCAACGATTACTACTCGTGATGCCATCTCAAAACTAAAGAAGCGGCCTCAGTCGAAGCCGCTTCGATTTTGCCACTGGCTGTCGAGAATAGACTACTGACTGACCAGAAATACGTCCCAGGCCCAGCGGCCAACGTGCGCGTCGTGTGCATCAAACACTTTGGCACGATACCGGAACTGATTGCCATATTGGTCTGTGCGTCTTGCCTCTTTGTAGCTCAAAGATATGGCATATACCCCAAGCTCCGGCAGCCTGTGCAACTCGTTCGGCTCAGAAATGCCGTTGTGGTTGGCGTCCTGCCATAACCGCAGCGACGAGAAGACGGCATCGCGGCTATCTATCCGGCCATCGCTGTTGCCACCTTTTTGAGGCTTATCAAACTCAGCTAGAGCCGCGAAGCCGTTACGAACCTGATTCTTACCCTGCGGTTGTGGCGTGCGGTCGCCGAATAACTCTTGGCCATCATCTATGGTGCCGTTGCCATTGCGGTCAAGTACTAGAAAAGCGTCATCTGCGCCCGTCGCCGTCCAACTGGTCTGCTTAGCGGTGCCGTCAGCATTCAGGTTGAATTGCACGCCATTGACGCGACTGGTGAGTGCGAAGCCATCGCCGTTAACGTCAATGAGAATGGGCGTATTCCACCTGCAATAACAGTCAAGATACATGTAGCCCATGGTCTCGGCGCACCAGGTAGGGTCATCACAATATGGTCCGCCGCCACCGCCACCGCCGCCACCAGAGATTAAGCAATTATTGAAGTAATCAGTTTCGATATTTACCCAGCTATCATCACAATCCTGTACGCTTGTTGGCCCATAATGTCCCACGTCATTCGTCCCTGCACCAGGATTCATTACGGTTTGTCCGGCGGTATAAGGGTACGTTGCTTCATTCAGGCCCATCGGATGCCCGGCTTCGTGGAGCATAGTTGTAAGCACGCACCTATAGTAATCTGCTGATCCATTGCGGTTCCAAGCATAATTCGGAGGAGTGCTATTGTCATGTGCTCCCCAGTAAAAGGTCGTTGTGGCTGCGCTAATATGTCCATTGAGGGCTTGGTCTACGCTAGTGGCGGCACCATAGTCAACATGACCGGCAAGCGTACCCGTATTGCTGGTTATCGTGTAATACCCATAAACGTTAGGAGAAAGCCCAACATTTGAACAGTTAAAGCCATTGGTGTTGTGACTGTTCCAGTCTGCCATTGCATTATCTATTTGAGTCAATTCCTGACTGGTGAATGTACTCGTGACGTACGTTTGGCCGGTATTTGGAGCCCATCCTTGAACCGACAAGAGAGTAGGACATCCCGCTTGCGCAACCGCACCAGGATAGCTGCCTGTGATTAGCCAGCTACAGATAATGCCCAATAAAAACCCGGTCGCCCATTGTATTCGTTTATGCATGGCATCCTGCTTTGCAAGAAATTACCTATTTGATACTACGTTTGACCGTTTTCACGAATGAGGTTTCGTCTTTGAATATGTCGGAGGGAAGAGGCAACAGACCTGCGAGCGGGCGTACGGATGTGCCAGTAAGTTCAAAGGCGGCATTGGGCTGTGTGAGCCTGTAAGCACCCGTTTCAGGGATGAATTTTACAAAAAGCAAAACATTTTGAGCATTGACTGGGAGTGATGCATCGCCATTCCCACCGGCCTTCAAGATGATATCGTCAACGACAATCTTACCACCCAAACAAGTGATTGTCAGTGTTGTGCCGATACTAAGGGGGCTGGATGAATTATCCCTCAAGACCTCTAACACAGTCACATCGTAATCAGTAAAGAGGAAAGAGTCATCTTCGGTGATTTGTGAAACTTTATTTATAACCCTCCCGCGAATGATGGCATCTGAATCTTTTGCCAACCTGCCGAAATACTCCTCCGCAGTTGGTTGCCGACCCGATGCTAGAAATGTTCTGCCCAAAAGTGTTCTTACTAAGACAATCCGCTGCCCTCTGTACTCTGTAATCCATTCGCTGATTGTCTTGCTCTCCCCAGGCATTCCAGATCCATTGAACAGTTGACTGTGAAGTCTTTGTTTTTCTGTCAATGCGCCTAACTGTACCGGCGTCGCATCAACAAGTTCCGTTCGATATTGTTTTTCATTTGCTTTTTTAAGCTCTACATTCTTATCTTGGAGTTGTGATGCTCCAACCCCAGCGATGGCAAACACTACTACACCTACAACGAATCCTAGAAAAAGCGATCTCGACATTTCAACCTCCTCAAAAACGTAAGATTTACGTTTCATTATTTTTGAAATAGCAAGTCATGGGGAAACAACCGAATGTTGCTGCTAATGTGAGGTGGCATTTTTATACCATCGCTAGAAAATTGTGTCAACAAAATATTATTAATTTCTCCTTTGAGAAGCGTTTTTATCACATAAGCGCCAATCAAATGCGGACAGGTGCAGGCACCTGCATGACACTTGAAACTCGAATCAATGACAAGTGCAAGCACCTGCATGACACTACTCAATGTACCGCTTTGGTAATTGATATTTCACTCGGCGAAGCAGCGGCTGGCGGTCGGGAGCTCTCCGGCGCAATGCGTAGAAGCGGATCTCCTTCGCCTTGATGTCAACTTCGCAACGGACGAGTCGGCTTGTCCAACTCGTCTCTACTTCGTACTTATGACCGAGGACTTCCACCACGCCTTTGTCGCTACTACGCCGAATAAAGATGATTCGCCCGGCGGCGAATTTCTCCTGCTCCTGGTAGCGCCATCGCGGCGGCAATTGGCTTCTGTCCGGGGCTCCGTCCATCCGCGCTCGGCAACGCAAACGATGCGCGGCGACATATTTCGCCGATTGCTGTTGCAACGGCGCCAGCGACTTGTAGACCCCGCGCGTCCAGACTTTCGCTTGCCACTGGCCGTTATAGCTTTCTATCGCATTTTGAAAGCCATGCTCACTGACTGGCGCAAAGACCGGCGTGACACCCAGACTCAAGCAAGCACGAATGATTCTGCCGACGGTGTCGGCGTATTGATGTGGCCCGGTGAAGCGGTTGTCATTGTCAAACTGCGCATAGTCGGGCAAGCCAACCTCACGCCAATGGTCGAGAATGGCTTCCAGAGCCGATTGCGCGTTCCACCGCTGCCTCGGCCAGCTTGCCACCAGGCCGCCATGCAAAGAGACGGCGTTGAGGACTTCGACCTCTCTGTGGTCGCCAGTGACTAGGCCTTCAATAAAATCAAACTCATCGATTTCAGCCAGCCCCTGAGCGACATCTGGCAAATACCAGCCTTTGGTAGGAGGCGCCCGCCGGATGCGCTGACGATAATCCGTCGCGCCATGGCGCGCCAGGAGGTAGCCGATGGTGCGCAACGACGGGGGATGAGGCATGCCCTGCCGGATCAGTTCGCGGCGGATGGCTGCCGCACCAAACTCGCCGAGGTCGCTGTGCTGGCGCAGTTGGTCGCGCAGACGAAGAACCTCTTTTTCAAGCTGCGGCGAAGTTCGATTATGAACCCGTTTGGGTCGGCTAGGGCGATCACTGAAATCGGCCCGATCCAAGCGCTTTTCGTCGGCTCTGCTGACCCAGCGTTGGACAGTAGGAACCGAGACTTGAAATTGTGCGGCTACCGAACGCAACGATTGACCTCGACGGACGGCGGCTACCAGGTCGCGCCGTCGTTTTTCAAGAGAAGATTTTTACTCACTGCAAGCGACCTCCATAAACAGTTTTCTGACATATTACTGTCATGGAGGTGCTTGCACTTTGCTGTCATGCAGGTGCTTGCACCTGTCCAAATGCTTTTATATTCCTATGGCTATCAGAATGTTGGATATAGCCACCTAACGCACTGCATCAGCGGGCGCGCGCCGAACACTCCGAGCAACCATGAGAAATCCGCTTCGCGCGCTCCGCTGGATGCGTTTGTTAGATCGCCTTGCTGGTAATGCTGTTTGCCTGTTTTGAGATTATTGCTCTTAATTGAACCCGAACATGCGTAATTCTCGTTGTCAAGAATTACCATATAAATTTGAGCATGAATTGACCTCAACTCACTCCTCTGCATGCGCCATAAAACCCGACAGCCTATTTACTCGGGAGAGTAGATTCGAATTGCCTTTCTACCCTCAGAAAATCCGTTGAACGCGACCACCTCTATGATGTTTTCTCCGGGTTTCAGAGCAGCAGGTATTCTTAAGTCCAACGCCTTCCTTCCCTTTGGGATCTCGACAACTGATGAATTCGATATTGGGACAGGTTGAGAGCGAAGCGATTCAGTAGCAATACTTCTTTCTTTCTCAATAATGACCGGATTACCATTGATAGATAGCTTCACGTCTTTGATCGTCTGATTCTTATCCTCAATGTGAATCGAAATCTCAATTTGGTTAGAATTCATTGAATTACCTTCCCCGGGCGACCTGATAACTACGAGTGGAGGTTCTATATCCTGGAAGGCCATTAATGGTTGTTGTTTTGCGGTCGTAACAATTCTCGCCGCTTGCTCAGAATCCCCGATCTTCAATGCAGTTTCGATTACTTGAGGCTTGTAAAATGTGACACGAAACTGATCCAGTCCATAAACTTTATCTCCGATGCGGACATTCACATATTTGTCTCCATTCGCAGACGAATTGTAATAACCTTCAGGAGTAATGGCGATCCACTCATCTGCCGTAAACATAATCGTCCGGGTAATCTCTTTTCCCGAAACAATGCTCCACCGCCTCACTATTCCATCAGTCGTGGCTGATAGCACATACCTGCTGTCGGGGGAGAATTTTGTGAGCGGAAATAGCCCGAGTCCCTCTGCTTTGTATGCTGCGACCGATTTTTCTTCTGATATATTCCAAACAGTGACCTCCCAAGTCGTGGCTGTTTCCTTGTCCGTGCCTGTCAACAGTGCATACTTACCATCAGGAGAAATCGCCACGGAAAAAAACAGGTTTGAATCCGAGTTGTTCAACTCGAATGTCCTGATTTCTTTCCCGTTAACTATGTCCCATAGGGTAATGGTCTTATCATCACCAACCGATAAGGCATGTTTGCCGTCAGACAAAAACGTTACTGAGATAGCTGCACCTGTTTGCCGTACGAACGTTTTGATTTCTCTTGCCGTAGCAATATCCCAAAGCTTTAGCATCTTGTCCTTACTAGCGGATAAGAGATACCTGCCATCAGGGGAAACGGCTACTGAGTGTATTTTATCTGAGTGCCCGGTAAACTTCCTGATTTCCTGCCCGGTGAGAAGATCGCTGAGGAAAAATATATTTCTGTGTGCGCGCAATAAGTAGTCTTTGCCATCCGAAGGAAAGATCATCGCAGAGATTAGAGCTTCATCCGGCGAACTTCTGAATGTGCTAATTCCCGTTCCCAAAGCTACATCCCAAACCTTAAAAGTGTCGCGGCCCTTCGATAGCACATACTTACCATTAGGAGAAAAGGCGAGCCAGTAAGCCAGGCCTGGATTCCCTTCAAATGTTCTGATTTCTTTCCCACTATCAACTTCTCTGAGCTTGAGTTTAAGCTCAGAGCCCTGATTCCCGGGCTTGAATCTAGGCTCATAACTTCCCCACAGCATGTACTTGCAATCAGACGAAAAAGCCATAGCCGAAGCCCTATCTAAATAGCCTGTGAACTTGCCGACTTCTTTCTTCCTGGCCGCATCAAACATCCCCACTGGGCCGTCCTTGGTAACTGCTAAAATGTATTTGTTGTCACGAGAAATGGCCACTGAAACAATCTCGCCTCCCGGCCTTAAGGCGCTGACAGATGTTCCGCCGGCGACATCCCAAACCTTCAATGTTCCATCGTTATGACCTGTCACGACATACTTGTTATCGGAGGAAAAGATAGCCGAGTTGACAATTGAATAGACGCTTTCCTTGAACCTACCAATCACCTTTCCGCTCGCAATATCCAACAACTCTATGCCCTCGTCATAACCGGTCAACACGGCATATTTGCCATCAGAGGAGCAGACCAGTTTGCCAAAGAGACTTGACTTCCAAGTAAAACTGCTTACCTCTTCCCCCGTAGCAATATCCCATCGTTTAATTGTCTGGTCACTACTGCCCGAAACGGCATATTTACCATCAGAAGAAAAAGCTAGTGAGATAATTCCAGATGAATGACCCTTGAAAGTCCTGATCTCTTGTCCGCCCGTTATATCCCATAGCTTGAGAGTTTTATCATCACTGCCGGATAAGAGATACTTGGCGTCAGGGGAAAAGGCCAGCGAGTTGATTGCGTCAGTGTGCCCTCTGAAAACCTTGATCTCTCTGCCGCTAGGGATATGCCACAGTTTGATTACCGGAGTAATCCTCCCTCTAAACCGTTCGGTATACCTGCCACAATCAGACGATGCATATTTGCCATCTGGGGTGAAAACTACTGAGCGAGCTACTTCAGAAAGCCCTGTGAACCGCCTGATCTCGCGTTTGCTGGCAGCATCCCAGAGGGTGAGCCCCTGATTAGAAGCTATGAGGATGTACCTGCCATCGGGTGAAAAGTCCATACTGCTGATATGTGATAGAGATGGCTGGATGGATATCTCAGCCTTTTCCTGCCCAAAGACAAATGATGGAACAGCACAAAAGATAATAAGGAATCCCAAAGGTAACAGGAGGGCATTTGATCGGAATATCAGATTCTTCATGAGTGCGATCCTCCGAACTATAACACGAATTCGTCGCAGTAAGCACAAGACTTGAATTCCGTGCGATTCACCGGCGATCTAACGCCCGCGTTCAGCCGGCGCGGGAACGGCACTCAATGAACGCATAAGAACTGCGCTGCCCGCGCTCGGCTGCAACGTGTTGTTAGACGCGCTTTGGGTTAAGCAGCATTAGTGTTTTTCTGCTCGGCTATTGCATCTTGGGCATCTGCCATTTTTTAAGCAGTTGTAGCCGAGGTGCCATCCGCATCTACGACAGTAATAGGGAGTATCTTTGATCTTATAGTCACACCATCCACAAACCATAGTTTATTACCTCCTTTTGCCCAAGCTCACCGGAGTATAAAAACTAGAAGAAGCAGTAGCACGCACAGAACTACAATTGCAGAGGAGCATCCACCTTTACCTCCCGATTGCTTTTTCGCGGCTGGATGTTGTTTGACATGGTCAAGCATCTCACGAATCTTTTTATTCTGAGGTTCTATTTCAAGAGATTTTTCATATTGCTCTATTGCCTGAGCAATCAAATCACCTTTCTGGCTCGAACCGCTTGGAGTCATTACAAGAGCGTATGAAGCATCACCGCAAATTACATAGGCTTCAGCAAGAAAACGCGCCCCATAAGATGGGTAATGTTCGGGATTAGCATAGATCGTTACAACCTTTTTGGCATCTTCGATTGCTTCCTGTAGCAAACCAGCATCATAGGTTTCGCGCCGTGCGGTAGCGATGGAAAAGAGTGACTTGGCCCGAAGCCTCCTGAATAGTGCTTCTCTAGTCGGTGCGATTCCTTCCATTTTAAGCCCTTGCTCACATTTACTTCTTAATCTTGCCCAATCTCTTGCTGTTTCAGCTTCAAGCGCCTCTTGGAAGAGAAGGTCGTTTTGTTCCTCGGAACTCATAGGTTATCTCCTTTTTATTCAGGTCTGCTGTTTTCCACCTGAGGTTGTTTTGTTTCCGTTAATGCTTACGCTCATTGGCGAGAGCCAGCAAGCGTCTAACGAACACACATCAGCGGGCACGCGAACGGCATTGGCAGAATGATGATAACTGCGCTTCGCGCGCTCCGGTGCATGTCGTTGTTAGGCGCAGTTTAGTTCACCTGCCCTCAGTCTTGCTCTTTTACCTACATTCGAGTAAGCGCCCAGAAACTGTGCGCCGCCGCAACCGCCAGCGAGAGGATGAAGACCGCTAAATTGAGCCGGTTGGCCAATCGCCGATTGCCCCGCAGGTAAATGGCCGTCGCAATCGTCGTTGCCAAAATGACGACGCCGGCAATCAGCAGGTCATATCCCATGACACGGTTCGCTGCATACCAAACTCGCTCATCCGACAGCGTCTTCTCGACGCGAAATCCCGACCAGTGATTCGGCGGCACAAGTTGAAGAATGAAAGGGATGCTGAGGAGGATGAAAATGGCGCCAGCCAAAGGCCACAGCTGCGGGTGAGCAGATTTCATTTCGACCTCGGTAGTTTTCCTGTCAACGGTTCATAGGTAAACTCAGTAGCATCTGCGCCTAACGCCCGCGTTCAGCGGGCCGCGAGCGCCAATGAAGGCATGATAAGAAACTTGCGGCGCGGCCTCCGCTGCAACGCCTTGTTAGGCGTGATCTTGTGCGATCATACAAAGCTCAATCTGGACCACAACCGTTGGATTGGATGTTAGGCAGTAGTCCCATCTTGAGCCGTAGATTCTGTTTCTCTTGCCTGGAGTGCATCGAGGGTCTTATAGATCGCACCGATTAAAGCAAACTTAGAGACCACGAGTAAGCCAAAGTCAAACTCTAGATGCCCTGCGGATCCCAGCTTTCGCGGCACCTGCAAACAGGCATAGGCGAGGAAGACCATTGAAGAAGCAATATCCTCATTCCGCACTGACCAAGCCAATACTCCAAAGAGCAAGAAATTCACGGCGCTCGACGCATACCATCCCGTGAACACTAAATCGAACGCGGCTGTAGCGGCCAGCACCAAAACTAGCACAACCGCCGAGGTTCTCTCGCGAAGACGCCGCCGCATGTAGTGAGATAAGACTGCTATGCCCATACAAAATGTTGAAGATAGATTGAACGCCAGTGATATATATACTTGATCTCTTGTCAAGCCAGCACTTGGGTTATTTAGAGCGAAGGCAAATTGCGCCAAATACATTGCTGCCCCCAATAATATCGCGAGAGCTAACCACCAGCGGACTCGTCGGACTGACGCCTTCTGGTTTGCCCCTAGTACGAAGATTGCTGCAACGATTGAAAGCGCGCCGTTACCAAACTGGAGGAGTGCTGGTTCATTCATTAAGTACGCCTCGTTGTGTTGATCCGCCTAACGCTCGCGTTCAGCGGGGCCGTGAGCGGCATTCCGCTACCGATGACTACCGCACTCACGGCCTCCGCTGCAACGCTTTGTTGGGCGCCGCCGCAACCATTAGCCTTGCCAACTCGTCACCCCATCCGCCCCGACTCGCCGCGACGGCCACCACTT
>DATENM010000057.1 GCA_035275065.1 Blastocatellia bacterium | reverse complement strand
AATTGACATAGGTAGGCTGTCGCCAGCTTTCCCTGTCACACCACCGTGCATACGGGTCCGTACACGGCGGTTCGGCGAGTTAAGCCGTTAGTTGACAACTAAGGGCGTCAGTCCTAGCGATGCAAAGTAGGCATTGGGCAGTGCAAGGTTGAGAGCGGGCGAGTTACTGAGTCGCCACGGGCCATGAGCACTGCCCACCGTTTGCGCGGCGAGGTCTTTACTCACGCCTCGCTTGCGTAGCTCAGTAAATCGCACCTTCCCTCGTTTCCACTGCTTCCAGACAACCGCCCGCAGGCGGCGTCTAAGCCAACTCTCAAGACTGCGCAACACCCAAGGCGTTTGACAGAAGCCGAAGTAGCCACGCCAGCCCCGCAAGTAGCGACTGAGTTGGGCCACCATCGTTTCCACCTTTACCCCACGCGTCCGCCGCGTCAGTTCCCGCACCCGCTGCTTGAACCGCGTAATAGCTTTTGGCGCAATGCGCCGCCGCAGTTCACGCCGCCAGATGAAACTGAAGCCCAGGAACTTTCGCTTACTTGGTCGGGACACTGCACTCTTCTCTTCGTTGACCTTGAGTTTTAGCTGCTTCGTGATGAACCGTGAAATGCTTTTCATCACTCGTTCACCAGCCCGCTGGCTGCGCACGTAGATATTGCAATCGTCCGCATACCGCACGAACCGATGACCGCGTCGCTTCAACTCTTGGTCCAACTTGTCGAGCACAATGTTCGACAACAAGGGAGATAAAGGTCCACCTTGCGGCGTTCCTTCATCCACCGGACTCACCAACCCACCTTCCAGCACTCCGGCACGAAGGAACGCCCGAATCAGCTTTAGCATTCGCTTGTCGCTGATTCGCTGTGCCAGTCGCGCCATCAGTTTGTCGTGGTTGACTCGGTCGAAGAACTTCTCTAAGTCCAGGTCCACCACCCAGCCGTAACCCGCTGCGATGTACTGCTGCGCTTGGGCTACGGCCTGATGTGCCGAGCGTCCGGGCCGGAACCCGTAGCTGTGTGCTGAGAAGGTGCGGTCCCAACTGCTTTGTAGCACCTGCATCACCGCCTGCTGAATGAAGCGATCCAGCACCGTCGGGATACCAAGCTTTCGTATCCCACCGTCTGGCTTTGGTATTTCTACCCGCTTCACTGCTTGCGGTTTGTAAGTCCCACGCAACAATTGCTCTCGCACGGTTGGCCAGTGTTGCCTCAGGTAAGCCGGCAGTTGCTCGACAGTCATCCCGTCGATACCAGCACTACCCTTATTGCTCTTGACTCGGGCCAATGCCTGCTGACAGTTCTTGCGTCCGCAGACCTCTTCCATTAGTTGTTCACTTCCAGCCGAGCTTTCGTCGTCGCGCTTCGCCATCAGCGTTTCGGTCCCTCCTCCAGAGTCCCTCGGAGCTTCACTCCTACTCATCTCTGTGAAGGCCAGCTCTAGTTGGTTCTTCTGCCGCTTATCGCTCATGAGTTGCGCTGCTTACTTGCTCGCTCTTTAATCCCGGCGAGCCGGGAACCGTTCGGGCCTTCGCCACTCGCGTGGCTACTATGCCTTCTGCTGACTTCTGTGGCGCGCTCAACTACCTCACGGCAGTCTCAGTCGTGATTCCACGACACGCCACAGATCTCCCGAGGTAAGTTCGACCGCCTTCGGTGCACAGCCGCCGGATTTACAACCTGCGTCCTTGATGGATATGGGCTTTGTTGTCAATTGCCAACTCGCCCGACGCCGTATGCCTCCTATCCGGTTCTTGTTCATCGGCTCACACTTTTGCTCCACGCTTCCTTCAGACCCCGCCTCACGACGACGCCCTTGCGCTTCGCTAACTCTTCACCTCCATCAGGTTGAGTAGAGGACTTTCACCTCCTAGCTGTCGAACATGCTCGGCACACAAT
>DATENM010000056.1 GCA_035275065.1 Blastocatellia bacterium | reverse complement strand
CTCACATTCCGCACCCTTTTTCGCACTGCTGAAGCCATTTTCGCAGAGCCTCTCGTAGAGAGAGGAGCGGGAGCGAGATACAGACTATGTCATGCGCTATAACCCATTGTTGCTACACTGTTTTTGTCTTAATCACAACTTCCTGTGAGTTGCGAGGCCCATTTCTGCCCCTCCGGGGTGAGCCACACGGATTCGGCTTTCCCGCCAGGTGAACGACTGATGACAATCAGACCTCGTGTCTCGAGGGTCTGGAGACTATGACTGATGTTGCCCTTGTCTCCCGGCAAGGCCCGTACCAGATCCTGATGACTACTCCTGATCATGCCGCGGGTGCGCTGGTGGTCCACCGCTAACCATTGGAGGATCTGTTTGTGCCGTCGTGAGAGGCGCCGTGCTGCCATCGGAGTCCTCTGTTAGCCTGCGGGCAGCGTGAAACAGATGGCCGGCACGTCGAGGGCGGTCAGATAGTGCTGTTGGACGACCGAGAGCGGGCGCGCGAGCTGCCGACCGTGGCCGCACTTCAAGACGATCACGCCCGCAAACTTCGTGATCATCATGAAGGCTGTCGGCCGCGCCGTCGCTTTCTTGTCCCACCCTGGCAAGGGCGTGCGGGTGGTGTCCACATACGTCCGCATGGTGCGCTCCATCAAGCGCCAGAGCAGCAGGGCCAACAACAAGATGAGCCCCAAGGCTTCGATGCGTTCTGGCTTCTTCAGAAAGAGACTATTGACCAGCACCGGGTCTTTGAGAAACCCGTAGTTTTGCTCTGTCCCATGTTGCTCTTTGTAGACGGTGAGGATGTCCCGGGCACTATGGGCGAGTTCCCCCGCCGTGGGCACATTGGTGAGCAGCACGAAGCAGCCCGCCTCTTCCTCCGTACGAGCAATGCGCTCGGTCTGGGGACTGATGGCCGTCTTCAGCCAATAGCGTCTGGCTGTGATCGGGCGCGGCTTGTGGGCATTGGGCCGGCCCCGGCCATACACGAGCCGTTCCTCCACCGCGACGTCCAGCCGATGATAGGCAGCAGAGACCGCGCGGAGCCGCGCCGCCGCGGCGTCCGCATCGGCGCGGCAGAAATACTCCTGGTGCTCTGCAGCCCGTGCCGCGGTCTGCATAGTGCTATACGAGGTCTGGATGTCCCGTGCCAGCCGCTGCTGCCGCCGTTTGTCCTGGGCGCTGGAGTGGACCACCACCGCTCGATAGGCGGTCCCGTAGAGCGTGACCTCCCCTTCATAGGCTTTATAGGACGTTACGGGACGCTGCTTGGTGGGTTTGGTGTGGGCGAGCACGCCGACGTCTTCCCACGTGTTGTGGGCCACCGCCTCGGTAATGAGCCGCCCACATTCGTTATAGGTGGCTGGGAGGCGGGTGATGAAGAGGGTGTCACCGAGCGCGGCCAGATTGTCCGCCGTCACCAGCGCGGCATCGGCGACATAGATGTAGGCCCCGGGGGCAACCCCATGCTGGGCCAGGAAGGTCGCAATGCCCGATAAGAGGGTGTTGTTGATGGTTTTATCCGAGGCATTGCCATCCTCTGGAGTACCCCAGAGGGGGACGGCACGGTCGACGCACAACGTCGAGAAGACGAACTGCTTCAGATCCGGCCGCTTGGCTTTGCTATAGCCATGGGTAATCGTAAAGGGGACGGCCGGCTCCTGCTGGTCGGGCTGCCCCTCCGGCGGCAGATACTCCCCATAGACGCTGATGGACGTCGTATCAAAGTGCACATACCGTTTGTCCAACCCATAGACCTGATCGGCACGGACAGCACAGGCCGTAAAAATCTTCATGGTCCCCACGTCATAGAGGCGCTCCAGGATCCGCCCGACGGTGTCATCATTAAAGGCCTCAGGCGCGACGGCCTTGCCCAACAGGAGCGCCGTATCTTGGTGCGCAAAGAACTCTTCCAAGCGATACAGGGGACTCCGGCCACTGAGGGTATCGAGGATCATCCCCAGCACAATCGTCCCTGGATCGACCCCCATCTCGGTCGGCACCACCTGATTAATCGTTTCAACCAAGCCGATCTTGTCGGCATAGGCTTTCACAATGGGCAGATGTTGGACCTGGTACGCTTCGACAGGCGGGAGCACGAGACCCATACCACTCTCCAAGGCCGCAGGTGTTTGGTGTATCTCCTCTCATGCGACGATACCATACCACTGGGAAGGTTTGTTGTGCGCGCGAAAAATGCCGCTAGGAAATGCCGTGGATCACCATCCGAGGGGTGCGGAATGTGAGGTACACGACCATGCCTACGGCCTTTGCGACGTCAACCCGCCTGGACGCGCCCCCCCCTCACCCAGCGAGGCGGGATTGATCGGGGTAGGCATGGCCTGCACGGCGGGGAGGACTTCCTTGGCAAAGAGACGCAGGCTCTTTTCGGCCTTGTGCCGAGGCATGCCGCCGTAGAACACGTGCACCACGAGCATTTCCAGGCTGAGGGCCTGCTGCAGCGTGGTGATCTTGGCGATGATCTCGTCCGGGGTGCCGATGGGCTGGGTGGCGCGCCGGGCGGCAAAGCCTGCCGCGGCGACCCCGACATCCGCCGTCTGGCGCTGGAGGTAGGACTCATAGCCAGGGATGCCCGCATAGCCGGGGTTATTCCATTCAAAGTAATGATGCTGCGCGGCCTTCAGCTGGTTGTAGAAGTACTCCCAGCCTTCTTCGGCCTCGGCGGCGGTCTCGGCGCAGTACATCCACACGAGGGTGGTGGGCTGGTCCGGCGGCAGGCCGTGTGCGGCGCGGATGGTATTGAACTGCCGCACTTGCGCGGTCATCGCGTCCAAGTCGTCGTTGGCGACAAACAGCTGCCCCAGGCCATGCTGGGCGGCCAGGCGCATGGAGGCCGGGGACGAGAACGCCGCTTTGATCGTCCGGGTGAGCTCCCCTTTATGGCGCGCCTGGGGGCGGATAGTGGTTGGGGGAATCTTGTAGATGTCGCCCTCAAACGTGAAGCGCTCAGCGCCGTCGGCGGCCCGGAGGATCTGCACCACGTCGTAGAAATATTGGTGCGATTGCGCCATCGGGTAGCCGAGCGAGGCATACTCATGCGGCGCGATGCCGCGCCCCAGCCCCAGGTGCAAACGACGGCCCTTGAGCAGGATGTCGAGCATAGAGATCTCGTGCGCCAGCCGCACGGGATTCCACCACGGGGCGACGATCACCGCCGTGCCCATGTCGACCCGGGTGGTGCGACCGGCCCAGTACGCCAGGTATTGTAAGGGGTTGGGCTGCATGGAATAGGCCGAGCCGTAATGTTCGGTGGCCCAGATCGAATCGAAGCCGAGCGGCTCCACGAGCTCGCCCATGTAGAGGGTGTCATCCATGTTGGCGGCGTCCGAGACTGCCGGCGGGCGGGTATAGTCCTCCCGCAA